>JAQXTR010000010.1 GCA_029219585.1 Clostridiales bacterium | reverse complement strand
TTGACTGTATATAGTCAAGAAAACTCCATATCTCCTCCTGTGTATCCTCCAGATACACATCAAAGCTCACGCGCACCGTTCCGCCGGTTATATCCTCCGAAACTGTGTCCTTTGCCATTGCCAGCGTCGGAGCCGCTCCGTCGGCAAAAGCAATATACATTCCTGTTCTGCCGTCCGCTTCTCCGAAGCCGCATGCGCTGCAATTGCCATCAACAAACCACTTTGGCGACATTTCCGCTACCGAGCTGTAGCTGTCGAAGCTTTCGCTGAAAATCTCCGCATTTTCCGTCACTTCTCCCGCATCCGCTCCCGCGAACACCGGCACAGCTGACAGCAGCACTGAAAATGCGGTCAGCGCAGCGCAGGTCTTTTTCAGATATTTATTACAGTTCATAGCTTATTCCTTTCTTATTCCTCACTATATGTTATTTTAAGATTATCCACCGCATAATCTCTGTCACTCCAGGAGGTAAAATTTATATTTGTAAAGTCAACCAGAAACCCTTCACAGTTCTCTTTCTCCCTGCTGTAACCGCCGAGCCTGTTTCCGTCAGCGTCATACACAGCAATATCAAATCTGCTTTCTTCTCCGGGATAGAAATCACCCTCTATGCTGTACCATTTACTTGGCTTTATCTCAACATAGTTTTCGGGATAATATGAATCTCTTATACAGGTTATCTCCTTGTCCCTATAGAACTCCATGACACGGTAACGCCCGTAGTCATGCACGCCCTCCGGCACCAGTGACATAATACCGCATGTGGTTCCGCCGAGATTCTCAATGAGAATATCCATTGTTATCTTCACGTGACCCGATGTAATCTTTTTTGAAACGGTTCCCTCCGGCATACATAAAACCGGTGCTCCGCCGTCGCGGTTTTTAACGTGCAGTGCCCCGCCTCTTACCGTACAATACTCATAGCACTCCTTAAGATTCCATCTATCGGACATTGCGTATAGGTTGTTATAGCTGTCAAAATCATCGCTGAAAATAACCTGTTCCGCTGCTGCCGCCGTAATTCCCGCCTGTAAAACAAACAGTGCCGACGCCAAAAGCGTTATCGCTTTTTTATATTTTTTCATTATTATATCTCACCTCAATTCAGTTGATATTGTTTTGCCGTCTTAAGAATTGCCTTACGGCTTTCCAAGCATGACTTCTCCAAACATAGCCGCTTCCTTATAGCCGGAAATACCTCGTGTAAATTCAAGCCAGCCTTTCCTTGTCTTTGCATCGCAGTCGTTTATCATCATAGCAAGACCTATTGATGCCTGCTCCACTATTTTTTCGGGCTGAGAAACAAGTCCTGCCCACGGTATACTTATTTCGTATATTGTATGATTATTGTCATGCCTTTTAACAAACGCGCTGCTGCCCTCGTTTACATCATTATTCTTTGCCATGCTCCGCCAGCGGAACAGCTCCGTGCCGTGTTCAGTCAGTGCGCAGCCTGTTTCGGTGAACTGTGTTGTGCTTGTGGCATTCTTATCATCTACCGCGAATACGAAACTGTCACCATTTGAAATATCCTCCCCTGTAAACGGCTGTATGTGCTTATTGTCATATACGTCCGCACAAAGATAAAGATTTTCTTCATCCCACATAAGGTTTATCTTCGCCTGCAGGTCTCTTGCGCCTGTATATGCGCCGCGCGCAGTATTGGAGGTGTCCGACTGATAGCTGTCGCTGCCAAGAGTTATCCATGTTCCCTGCCACTCGTTTGAGGTAATACTTCCGTCAAGCTCGGGAGCGTTCTTCGTATAAGCTGCAAGATAAAAACTCAGCATTTGTGATACCACAGTGTCACAACCCTCGTTGTCATGTATGGTGACAATACAGTTTTCAATGCTCTTTTTCACTATCTCGGGGAGCGGTATCTTTACCGTAACCGATTCTCCGCCATTAAGCTCCGGTATTTTTGCCGTCATCCCCTGAACAGCCATAGCCGCAGGTGCATTTAACTCCGCAGTTCCCGATATCTTCTTTGAAAATGCTTTGTTGGTTATATCCAGAACAAGGTTCCAGCGGTTAAGGTTTGAATTGCTGTAAGGCTCCGCCTTTACGACTACGCCCAGCTGCGCAGGATTCAGCTCTATTGAGCTGATAGCGGTATATATGAGCTTATCGCCGTCATACACTTTTGTATTTACGTTTATTTTTTCCGCTTCGGTATCCTTTGCGGTTTTTATATCAAATGAAGCGGCTTCTCCGATTACATTAATATTCTCGGCACTGCCGCCTCTTCCCGGTTCAGGCTCAACCCTCAAGCCGGCCGCACCGGGCGCTGATATATTGTAGCTTATCACATCATCGCGCACTGCCTCTGCACTTATGTTATCCATTGCTACCGTACATTCCGCCGTTTCAATTTCTCTTTCCTCCGAAATGAGATAACACGGCTCCTCTGAGAGCATTACATTTACTACTCCGTTGTGCGGGCTTACAACCCCTAAGCTGTTGCCGTATATATCATATACATCAAACGTTTTATCCGATTTGATTCCTATACTTTCTTTGCCCTTGAGCCTGTACGCAACATATGTATTGGAGGTCTTTCCCTTGTATCCCGCTATATACGTTTCATCATCCGGGCGGTAAAGCTTATCAAAGGTTAAAGCTCCAAGCTGTTTGTTCATGTTGCTTGCCGCAAGCATTGCGGGCTTTGCTGCATTCGGAACAATCGCGCCTTTATCCGAATCAATTATACCAAACTCCGCCTCTTTAAAGCTCTGATTTGACAAAGGATTTTTCAGGACATACCAGATAAGCTTGTCAACAGAAGCATTTGCCTGCAGGAGCACCTGAGATCTTACAAGATACGCAGCCTGTTCGTATTTGGTATGAGCTTGTATATCAGAATCCACACCTATCCTTTCAACATTTGTCCAGCCCAGCTCAGTAAGCCAGATAGGCTTCTCCGGCCCAAACTGACGCATCAGATTCTTTATCTTTTCTATCGTTTCAATAAGGTCGCTTTCCTCCGGACTTTTATCCTTGTAAGGATGAAGCTGCAGAATATCCATTGCCTCATAGCCGCCGTTTGCGAACGCGCCCTTCAGCCATTCCTGATCATTGGTTGACGATATGGCACCGCCTATAATTTTTACATTAGGATTTTTAGCCTTAAGCGCCTTTGACACCGTCTTCAGCAGCTCACCGTATTCCTCAGCCGTTCTGTAGGTAGGGTTAAAGCCGGTACCCTTCAGATCGCCTTCATTCCACACCTCAAATGTGTCAATACCGTAGGGACTCAGCTCATCATATAAGAATTCCGCATATCTTACAAAGGCTGCAACACCTTCCTTGGTATACGGCATACCTCCATCATCATAGGCAGTGTTTCCGAATGCCAGAATAGGCAGTATTTTTATGCCTTTTGAAGTAAGATTTTTTATAAAGGTTTTATAATATTCAGGCAGGCTCAGTATTCCGTCCTTTTCTATCTGCTGCCACTCAAAGCTCTCACGGACATAGCTTACTCCGTAATCGGCGTACATCTCCACCATGCCCGGCATTTCATCCGTTCCGTCACGGGTATCCTGCGCGCATATTCCGAAAAAGTCATTCATCTGTCCGTTTTCATTTTTAACTATACATGAGAATGGGAACGACTCTGTATACGGCTCGTTTATGCCGTCATCAAAAGTGATGTTGAGCATTGCCGTATCAAAAACATCCATATCAAATTCAATATTTTTTGCATATTCCGCTCCGCCGTCAAGAGAAAGCTTTTCGCTTTCCTTA
>JAQXTR010000009.1 GCA_029219585.1 Clostridiales bacterium | reverse complement strand
CGGAAAATGTTGGTCATCGAACAGTTCCGTAATTCGGAGATTGCAAAGTTACAGACCAAGCAGAATTATTCCGATGTGATGCACTACTTCACAGGGCTCGTGAAGTATCTGATTCAAAACGGCGTTCTTATCGGGGATAATCCCGAGATAATGGCGGCTCAGCTATGTCTGCCAATTTCTATATGGATAAACCTTTGTGACAGAGAACCGAACCGTGAATCGGAGGTTATGGATCTGGTGGAAAAACACATTCGGCAGTTTTTCAGACTCTATCAGACAAAGGCACGGTGATTTTATGAGTAAATACGATGTCTTGTGGGCATGGATCAAAGAAAACGGCACGAATAGCTTCAAGCTTACCTTTGCCGAAATCGAGCATATCACCGGATTTTTATAGATATTTTGGTAGAGACAGATGACATAGCAAAAGCGGCTAAGATTGCCGAAAGAAACGGTTTTTTTCGTATGTCATCAGGTTCGCAAAGAGTCACATTGAATAAAGGCTATACATCCGAAGGCTTTGCAGATAAAGTATATCATTTACATATCCGCCGTGAGGGTGATAATAAAGAACTCTATTTTAGGGATTATTTAAATGAACAGCCGGAAGTTGCCAAAGAATATGAACGGATGAAGCTTGATCTATGGAAAAAATATGAGCATAATCGTGACGACTATACAGAAGCAAAAACAGATTTTGTAGAAAAGTGGACATCGGAAGCTCTTAAGTTGTATGGCGGAAGATATTGATAAATTCCGGTTTGTAGAACAAGATAGCTTCCCATTTACAGAATGCCGCGACTTTGTCCGCCCGGGCATGGCCGCTTTATTTAAAAGCTATATCCTACCGAACGATAGGTATCATTTGATAATAAAGAGGGAACTCGTATGAATGAAGAAGACAAGATTGCATGGATTGATGAGGAAAATAAATTCCATGCGATAGAAGAATGCATAAAACAGACACATACCTATGTAAAATGCAAATATAAGCAGTCGGGATTTCCCTGTAGAATATTGGAAGCTGTATCAAAAAAGAGGAGCACAGCGAAGATAATGACGAAAAGGAATAAAGCTGTGCTGATCGTGATTCCCCTTATGTTTCTTGCGGGGGTTGCCATGAAACAGAGAAAGGCACACTGTACATGGAGATCAAAGCGCCGGACGGGACAACCGTTTACCGCGGTAACGGGAAAGAAACCACCGGCTCATCTGGAATCTTCCGCCGAAGACCATGATCCCGGAGAATATTCCCTAAGGAGCAGAGTGTCCGAACGGTGCAAAGCAGGGCCTGGCACTCATGCTTGGCGGCGTGATTGGTCCAATCGGTGGATTGGTAAAACTCATAGGCACTTTGCTCGGATATGATGTGCCGGTCAGTTTGTTTGATATTGGCAGCTTTCATATGCCGCTCGTATTGGGATTGATACTTTCTGTTGCAGTTGGAATTGCTCTGTTTTTTGCAGGAAAGGCATGTTGGAAGGTAACTAAGAAGTATCTTGTGTGGATTTGCAAAATGAAGCAGAACATGCCGGAAAACAAAGGAGGCACAAAATGAATATCACATACGAACACAAACCCGCAATGACCTTTATCGGCTTTTCTGCCTCCATCCGTCCGGAGGAGGGCTATCAAAAGTGCCCCGAGTTTTGGGACAAAGAGTATGCACATAAGTACGCGCGGCTCTGGCAGACTATGCAGCCGGAAACGGCGGGGGAAGCTGCCATTCTGTAAATGTAGCAACAGATATGAAATTGAGGTATCAGATACTGCCTATAATACTGACACATTTTTCTGCAAAATGTGCCTATAAAATCTACGCTGTATGTAATAAAATATCAGTACAGAGTTAAAAAGGAGGAAAAAACATGAAAAGAATTAACAGTATTATATGGGGATTTGCTCTGCTTGCAGTAAGCGCTGTGCTGATTCTAAACACATTTGAAATAACAAGCATAGAAATATTTTTTGATGGCTGGTGGACGCTGTTTATTATTGTTCCAAGCATCATCGGACTGTTTAACGGTCATGACAAAACCGCAAATATTATTGGGCTGTTAATAGGAACATTCCTGCTTCTCGCCTGTCAGAATATTCTTGACTTTGATATTATGTGGAAGCTTATAGCACCTGTTATAATAGCCGTAATAGGAATAAAAATGATTTTCGGAGGAATCGGAAGAAACAGAGGATTTATTAAAAGCATTGAAGCAAACGGCAATGATAT
>JAQXTR010000008.1 GCA_029219585.1 Clostridiales bacterium | reverse complement strand
CTCGGTCAGCTATTGCAACAGCCGAAAAACCTAAATCAATCAATAAGCTTATGTGGCTGTGACGGATCGAATGAATTGGAATACGCTTCACTCCGGCAGCTTTTGCACCCCTATCCATGTCATGATGCAAATAGCTTTTGCTTATTGGGAATATTCTGTCATTTTCTAAAATACCATAAAGGCTGGCGATATACTCTTTCATTTCCTCGCACAAGAAATCCGGCATATTAATTACTCTGTTGCTTTTTTCAGTTTTAGGACTTGTTATAATATCCTTTTTCCTAATACGCTGATATGATTTGCTGATTGATACAGTTTTTCTTTCAAAATCAAAGTCCGATGGTGTCAATGCAAGCAATTCACCCAACCGTATTCCTGTCCAATACAACATTTCAAACGCATAGAACGAAATCGGCTTATCAAGCATTTCATCAATAAACTTCATATACTCATCCTTTGTCCAAAATTCTTTTTCTTTGTTCTTCGCCTTACCCATATTTCCTGCTTTTGCAGCCGGATTTTCAGATAGTCCGTAAAACTTTGCCGCATGATTAAATATTGTACTTAATTGATTATGCAAAGTTTTAAGATATACCGGCGAATACGGCTTGCCATTCTCATCACGGTAATTCATCATCTCATTTTGCCATTTAATAACATCTTTTGGCTTAATATCAGATATACGCTTCTTACCGAAATAGGGAATCAGCTTATTATCAATGATAGAATCCTTTGTTTCCCATGTTGTTTCTTTGATTCTCGCTCCGATGTCTTCCCGATATAGTCCCACAAAGCTCTCAAAAGTCATATCTATGTCGGACTCTGCCTTACGCAGTTGCTCTCGCTCCCAACATTGAGCTTCTCGCTTTGTGTTGAAACCACGTTTTTGTGTTTGTTTTCGCTCGCCTGTCCAATCAGTAAAACGATAAACCGCTCTCCATCTATCACCATCTTTATAAACTGCCATTTTCACTACTCCTTTCTGCCTGTGGCTTATAGTTTACTTTCTCAAAAAAGTACTGCTTACTTACTCTGCCGGCAATGGTGCGAAATCCTTGCCGTCGCAGCTCGGAATTCATTTCCTTGATAACCTTGTAAGCATATGACTTTGATACTCCGAGTATCTGCTGCACTTCTTCAGCTCTCAAAAACAAATTCCCCATGTTTTCACTCCTCACTATTGTTTTTTTATCATTTAGCGTTAATATAATACAAATAAATGCTTCTATGCTTGCATCGACTCAACGCAATTTGATAATGTATAACCATTATATCCTACTTTTAAGATAATGTCAAGTGCTTTTTGAAAATTTATTATCTTTTTTATTTCTTATAGTTGACTAACTCAAACTAATATGTTATAATATTAGATATAACAATACGATTGGAGATATATTATGGCTATCGGAGAACGGATACGATTTTTAAGAAATCTACACGGTGCTACGCAAAAATGGCTTGGCATTAAACTCGGTTTTAGTGAAAAGACAGCCGAAACTCGTGTAGGTCAATACGAAATAGGCGTCAGAACACCGAAAGATGATATGATAAAGGATATTGCAAAAATATTCGGGGTGTCACCGCAGGCAATTAAATTGCCTGACATTGACAACTATGATGCTCTGCTGCACACCTTGTTTGCGATAGAAGATATATATGGGTTGACAATAAATATGCTCGATGATGAGTTTTGCCTTACCCTCAATAGAGATAACCCGTCTTATTTTCCTATGTACGATATGCTTCGTGCGTGGAATAAAGTTGCACGCAAATACAGAAATGGCGAAATAACAAAAGAGGAATACGATAACTGGAGATATAATTATCCGCAAAATAATTCTAAAAACACAAATTAAGTCGAAAGAAAGGCGAAAACAATGCCATTTAGTAAAACAATTCAAATGTTCATATTTGACGGCAATCCCAACGGGCGTATCATGTGTGAACTATCAAATTGGAATGGTCGTGTATATAAAATTTCGAGAAATGAACTATCAGAGTTTTCTCAAAGAGCTGACTCGGAAAATACAGGAGTTTATTTTTTATTCGGAAAAGATGAAGAAAATAACGATACTGTTTACATTGGAGAAGCTGAAAAAATGTTTTCAAGACTAAAACAGCATTTGAGAGATTCCGAATATTGGAATGATTGCATTGTCGTCATTAGTAAGGACAATTTACTTAACAAGGCACATGTAAAATATCTCGAAAACAAATTTTATATGTTAGCTCAAAATGCCGGCAGATCAATTGTTATAAATAATACAATTCCAACTTGCTCATCTATATCAGAATATGATGAGGCTATGTTGCATGAGTTTATCAACAATGCAAAATTGCTTGTAAATACACTTGGATATAAAGTTTTTGATACAATTGAAGATACTGCCGTAAGGCAAAACGATACTGAACAGTATTTTTTTATAAAGGCGGCAAGAGGAGCAGATGCAAAAGGAATGATAGTATCAGATGGGTTTGCTGTAATGAAGGGATCAACTATTGCATTTTCTACAGTTCAGAGTATGTCAGATAGCCTAAAAAAACTGCGTGATTCCTTAATCAAAAAAGAAATTATAGATAAAAATTTCAAACTAACAAGAGATTACATTTTCACCAGTCCATCACTTGCAGCTGCAATTGTCATGGGGCGTAACGCAAATGGGCGAACAGAATGGAAAAATGAAGAACACAAATCAATCAAAGATATAGAAGAATTATAGAACAAACCAAAAAGAGCTAACCGTAATCAAAATCAGTTAGCTCTTACTTTTTTGAATAATTTAATGTTGCCAAATCGTTGCCAATCAGCACTCGCAAGTGCCACAAACGGCGTGGCTCAGCCATTTGTCGGGTGTGATATCTCATTCCCACTCAATCGTAGCCGGCGGCTTACTGGTAATATCGTACACCAGTCTATTGACATGCTTGACCTCATTGACAATCCTGTTTGATACCTTTTCCAGGACATCATAGGGGATTCTTGCCCAGTCGGCGGTCATGAAGTCATTTGTTGTGACGGCGCGCAGGGCGAGGGTGTAGTCATAGGTTCTGAAGTCGCCCATAACTCCGACGCTGCGCATATCGGTGATGACCGCAAAATACTGGTTTATGCTTCTGTCAAGTCCTGCATTGGCGATTTCCTCGCGGAATATTGCATCGGCATCACGGAGGATTTCGAGCTTGTCCTCGGTGATTTCACCGATTACCCTTACCGCAAGACCGGGACCCGGGAAGGGCTGACGCCACACGAAATTTTCCGGCAGACCAAGCTCAATTCCCAGCTGACGTACCTCGTCCTTAAAGAGATCACGCAGCGGCTCTATAATTTCCTTGAAATCAACATGCTCCGGCAGTCCGCCCACATTGTGGTGACTCTTGATAACCGCCGCATCGCCCGCACCGGACTCGATAACGTCCGGATAGATTGTACCCTGAACAAGGAAGTCAACCGCTCCAATCTTCTTAGCCTCCGCCTCGAATACGCGGATAAACTCCTCGCCTATTATCTTTCTCTTTTTCTCCGGCTCTTTTACGCCTGCAAGCTTACCTAAAAATCTGTCCTGTGCGTTTGCGCGTACAAGGTTAATATCATACTGCTTTCTGAACAGGTTCTCAACCTCGTCACCCTCGTTTTTACGGAGCAGTCCGTTATCTACAAATACACAGGTTAGCTGATCGCCGACCGCCTTATGTATCATAACCGCGGCAACGGAGCTGTCCACTCCCCCCGAAAGGGCGCAGAGAACCTTTTTATCGCCTATTTTTTCTCTGAGCTGCTCAACCGCTTTTTTGGCATAGTCGCTCATTATCCAGTCGCCCTTACAGCCGCAGACGTTGTAAAGGAAATTGCGCAGCATCTGCTGTCCCTGTACTGAATGATTCACCTCGGGGTGAAACTGAACGGCATAAATTTTTCTTTGTGCATTCTCAAATGCCGCGCACGGGCAGGCATCGGAATGTGCTGTTACCTTAAAGCCCTCCGGCAGCTTATCCACATAGTCGGTATGGCTCATCCATACGATTGTATTCTTATCGACATTCTCAAAAATAAGGCTTTCGGACGTTTCTATTTCCGTTTTGCCGTATTCGCTTGTGGGTGCTGTGGCAACACTGCCTCCAAGCTCATAGGCGATAAGCTGTGAGCCGTAGCAAATGCCGAGAATGGGTATGCCCAGCTCGAAAATTGCCGGGTCATAATGAGGCGACGCCGGATCATACACACTGTTCGGACCGCCCGTAAAAATAATGCCGACAGGTTTTTTAGCCTTGATTTCTTCTATATTCTTTTTATACGGCATGACCTCGCAGTACACATTATTCTCACGCACGCGGCGCGCAATGAGCTGATTATACTGACCGCCGAAGTCAAGCACTATTACCAATTCGTTATCCATGCTCAAATCCTTTCTTTTATCGTATTAATGAATTTATTGTATCATAATATTTTTGTGCTGTCAAGAATAATTGTGACAGGACCGTCATTTAACAGCTCGACCTGCATATCCGCGCCGAATTTTCCGCGCTGTACATATATTCCCTTTGCAGACAGATCCGCTGCAAACTGCTCATACATCTCATTTGCCTTAACCGGCTCCATTGACGAGGTAAAGCTCGGTCTGTTTCCCTTTCTTGCATCGCCGTAGAGCGTAAACTGTGAAACGACAAGCACACCTCCGCCTATATCTGTGACGCTCAGATTCATCTTATCATTTTCATCACTGAAAATGCGCAGTCCGATTGTCTTTTTCTCAATATATTCAAGATCCTTCCGGGTATCGTTCTCTCCCACGCCCAGAAAAACAAGCAGTCCCTGACCTATTTCTCCCGTCACCTCTGCATCCACCTTAACGGACGCGTGTTTAACTCTCTGTATTACCGCTCTCATATCCCGTATCCCTTTTCCTCAATCTCTGTCTGTAAGCTTTCCCATTCCTCCATAAGTGCTTCAAGCTCCGTGTTCTTATCCTCCGCAGCTGCCGAAAGCCGGGCAAGCTCTGTAAAATCCGCCGCATATTCCGGCTTTGTCATTTCCTCGCTTAAGGCTTCAATTTCCGCTTCAAGCGTTTCTATAAGCTCCTCGACCCTTTTAAAGCGGTTGAGTGTTTTACGCTTCTGCGCCTGCAGCCGCTTCTGCTCCTGATAATCAAGGTTCTTCGGCTTTTCCTCAGCCTGCGTATTCACCGTCTCCGTCTGATGCCGCTCCAATCGCTTCTGCGCAAAATCGTCATAGCCGCCTATATAGCTTTCAAAGCCGTTCTCGGTCATATACAGTACCCTGTCCGCAAGCTTATTTATAAAATAACGGTCATGCGATACCATAAGCACCGTTCCGTCATAATCGGCAAGCGCGCCCTCAAGCGCCTCACGTGAATCAATATCAAGATGATTCGTAGGCTCGTCCATGATAAGGAAATTTACGGGTCTCAGCATAAGCTTTGCAAGCTCCACCCTCGCCCGCTCTCCGCCGGAAAGCTTTTTTATCTCCTTAAACACATCCTCACCCTTAAACAGGAACACCGCAAGAGCATTTCTGAGCTGTGTATTATTCATCATCGGATATGTGTCATGCAGCTCATCAAACACATTTTTGTCCATATCAAGATTTTCCTGTATCTGATCATAATACCCGATTTCGATATTCGCCCCGATTTTCACAGAGCCCTCCGTCGGCTTATACAGTCCGAGAACATTTTTTATAAATGTGGTCTTTCCGCAGCCGTTTGCGCCCAGAAGGAACACCTTCTCACCCTTTGTAATGTGCGCATTGCACGACTTGAAAATCTGCTTATCATCAAACCTCATTCCGAGATTTTCAGTAATAAGAACATCCTGACCGCCTCCGGGCAGCGCCTTAAATGAGAAGCGTATATCCTCCTGCTCATTCTGCGGAACAACAAGCGACTTTTCAAACCTGTCGATAACCTTCTGCTTGCTCTCGGCAGTTTTTATGTTTTTCTCCCTGTTCCACCGCCGCTGCTGCTCAACAATCCCCTCCAGACGCTCAATCTCACGAATAGTATTGGCGTAATTTCGTTCCTCCGTTTTTCGTTCTGTCTCTCGCTGCTTAAGATATTGACTGTAGCCGCCGGAATAAGTACGCAGACGTCCGCCCTCCATCTCAAAGGTGCGGTTCGTTACCTTATCGAGGAAGTATCTGTCATGGGATATTATTATAAACGAGGCACGGCAGCTCTGCAAAAACCCTTCAAGCCATTCAACCGATTCGATATCAAGATGGTTTGTCGGCTCGTCAAGCAGGAGAAGATTTGCGTCTGACATAAGCAGTCTTCCCAATGCCACTCTCGTTTTCTGCCCTCCCGACAGCTCCCCTACTCGCCTTTCAAAATCCGCATCGGTAAAGCCCAGTCCAATCAGAGCGGAGCGTATACGGCTTTTATATTGGTATCCTTCAAGCTCCTCAAAACGCTCCTGAAGCGCCGTCTGCCTTGCCACAAGCGCGTTTATATCTCCGTTTTTGTTCTCTATATCACAGCGTATCTCGTCCAGCTCATTCTCAATATTGATTACCTCGCTGAATGCGGTGAGCATTTCGCCCATTATTGTATTTTCCGATTCTATACATGTATACTGATCAAGGTAGCCTATTTTTGTAAGCTTATTTTTATACATCTCTCCGCTGTCATAGTCCGTCATATCGTTAATAATCTTGAACAGCGTTGATTTTCCCGCTCCGTTCACGCCTACAAATCCGATCTTGTCCCCTTCGGCAACCTGAAACGACACACCGTCAAACAGTGTTTGATCAAGAAACATTTTCTTTAAATTACTTCCGTTAAGTAGTACCATTATCATACTCCGTTAAACAATAAAATTCTCTTTATATATTATAAATTAAAACAACATATTTGTCAATTATTATTTTGACGATGCGTTATACGGTATATCGGATACAAGTTTGTCTATTATAAACAGAAATGATATACATAATGATGGTATCCGGAGTAAATTTAACAAAAAAATAAAATTTTTTATAAAATACTCTTGAAAAATCAAACAAAATGATGTATAATATGCTTAGCATGTTTGTAATACAAATTGCTATATTCATATACAAAAACCCGCGGTTCAATAAAAGGACCGCGGCTTTTGTTTTATTCATAATGATAGCTTCCCAGATACTTATAAAACAGCGAATGTCTTCTTACTTTATCTAGCGCAAAGTAAATTTTGGCGTTATCCGTATTGCCTTCAATATCTATAAAGAATATATATTTTCCAAGCTCATTCTTTACCGGGCGGGACTCAATTTTGAGCATATTTATTTTTTCATCTCCCAGAAGACCTATGGCTCTGTAAAGACTTCCCGGAACGTGCTCGGTCGAGAAAACAATTGAGGTCTTGTCATGATCGGTCACCTTCATATTCGGCTTTTTCTCTATCACGACAAAACGCGTATAATTATTCCTGTCATCATTGCACGCCGCACGCACAATCTCCAGTCCGTACAGCTGCGCGGCGGCGGCAGGAGCTATTGCGGCGATTGAGCCGTCGCTTTCCGCCGCTGCCTGCGATGCCTTTGCGGTTGACGCCGCAGCCCTAAGCTCAACTCCCGGAAATTCCTTCTCAAGCATTTTTGTACATTGCCCCAGCCCCTGCGGATGCGACATAATCATCTTTATATCCGAAAGGTCCGTACCTTTTTTCACGGCAAGATTCTGGGTTATCCCAAGAACATATTCAGCCGTGATATATACATCCGAATTAAACGCAAGCGTGTCAAGCGTCATTGTAACGCTGCCGTTAAGGCTGTTCTCAATCGGAACAATACAGCGTTCAATTTCACCGTTGTCCACCGCCTTTATCGCACTCGCTATCGTCGGAAACTCCTTAAGCTCCTCCCTGCCCTCAGACCATTCGACAGCCGCCTGCTGCGAAAATGTTCCGGCAGGTCCCATATATCCCAACATATCTTATATCTCCTTACCGATTGCGGCGGCAATTTTTCCAAGCTCCTCCATAAGCGCTTCGAATCTTTCCGGCTTCAGCGACTGCGGGCCGTCAGATGCGGCGCATTCGGGACAGTCATGAACCTCGACCATGATACCGTCAGCGCCTGCGGCAATACCCGCCTTTGCCACTGCCGGAACATACTTGTAATTTCCCGCGGCATGGCTCGGATCGGCGATAATGGGCAGATGAGTAAGCTCCTGCGTAACAGGGATCGCGCTGACATCAAAGGTATTCCTTGTTGAGGTTTCATATGTACGTATACCTCTCTCGCAAAGAATTACGTTGTCATTTCCCTCCGACATTATGTATTCGGCAGCCATTAGCCATTCCTCAATCGTACTGGCAAGACCGCGCTTTAAAAATACGGGCTTGTCCGCCTTTCCCACCTCGCGCAGAAGCTTGAAATTCTGCATATTTCTCGCGCCTATCTGGATAATATCGGCATACTCTGCAACAAGCTCGACATCACGGGTATCCATGACCTCCGTACAAATCGGCATATCAAGCTCATCGCCCGCCTCGCGCATGATTTTAAGTCCCTCTCCCTCAAGGCCTCCGAAGGCATACGGTGAGGTTCTGGGCTTGAACGCGCCGCCTCTTAAGATATTGGCGCCGCCCGCCTTTACTATGCGTGCCATCTTAAGGAAGTGTTCGCGGCTCTCAACAGCGCACGGACCGGCAAAGACCGCCAGCTTATTCCCTCCTATGGTTACGCCGTGGCCTACATCAATAACCGATTTATCCCGCTTAAGCTCCTTTGATGCAAGCTTGTAGGGACGCATGATCGGAACAACATTCTCAACTCCGCTCATCAGCAGAATCTCATTCATTCTTATCTGACGCTTATCTCCTATTGCTCCGATTACTGTTTTCTTTTCGCCGTATATCGGATGTGTCTGAAAGCCGAACTTTGCCAGTCTTTCCTCCACAGCTCCTATTTCCTGCTTCGACGCATTGTCGTGCATAATAATAATCAATTTTTTCTCACCTCTGTATATAAAATGTAAAACTTAAAATTATTTAGCCAGATGGAAGGCATCCTCAATATCGTCAATCTCACGGTCGTTTATCGCCACAACCTCTCCCAGACCGCGCGAGGCAATGATAGCATGGGAGCTGTACTCCGCTACCTCCAGACGGTCAAAGGCGTTTAACAGGCTTGAGCCGGTTATGATTGCGCAGTCGTTCTTTATGAGGGCAATCGGTGTATTCTCTTTAAACACCGCTGCTGTTTCCGCCGGCTTTAAGTAGTTTGCACCGAATTCAAGCTTCGGGATATTTCTCATAAGTATATAGCTTTCCGGAATTGTTCTTGAATCGAGAACGGCATCCGAAACGGCAAACGCCATCATGCACGGCGGATGCGCGATTATGATTGACTTTACATGCGGCTGCTGAGCATATATTTCCTTGTGAAGCTCCGCACTCTTTGACGGGAATTTTCCCATTTCCTTAAAATCACCGCTTATCTTTACAAGATCCTCCGGCTCAAGATACTTTCTGTCCTTTCCTGACGGTGTAATAATAAAGCTGCCGTCGGAAAGCTTCTGAGAAAAAGTTCCCTGAGTGCTTGTAAAAAGACGCTGGTTATACGCGCGGCGGATAAATTTAACCATCTCTGCGCGTACATCCTTTTCCTCGCTTGTGATGTTATTTGAAACAAACTCATCCATAACAACATGCTGGCGCGACTTGTACCAGTCAATCTGCTCGGGCGTCAGGCTGTTGATGCTGCCGATATTACGGGCATCAATTTCAATCCTCGCGCTGAAATCGAGTGTTTCAAATGACTTGAACGCATCAAACATATTTCCTGCGCCTATAACAACGCCGTGATTCTCCAGAACTACTGTGTTAAAGCCCTTGTCAAACTCCTGTGCAATCTTATCTCCCAGATCCTGAGAACCGGGCAGTCCGTACTTTGCCAGACCTATTTCGCCGCATGAAAACTTAACATTCGGAATCATGCTCGTATCCGGCAGTCTGCGTACAATGGAGAATGCTACCAAAGCCGGCGGATGGGCATGGAGCACGGCTTTTATGTCCGGTCTTGTATTGTAAATGTGCTGATGGAACGGATATTCGCTCGACGGCTTATGAATACCTTCAATTGTACCGTCAGGCTTGATACATACCATATCCTTCCTTGTAAGACTTCCCTTGTCTATAGAACCCGGCGTTATCCATATGTCGCCGTTATCATCAAGGATCGAAAGATTACCGCCCGATGTGGTAGTCATTCCGTAGCCGTAAATACGTTCCATAAACATGACCAGCTGGTCAGCGGGATGAAGCATCTCAAGCTTCATAAAAATCACCCCTCCTGTTTGATTTGATAAATATATTTTACTACAAAATACGGAAAATGTCCATACCGATTTTCACAATTTTCATTTTTTTATGATTATTCCCAAAACTCCGGCGGCAGCTCCTCCGGCGGCTGATACTGCGCGGGGGGCGGCGCGGAGCGGCTTACGGCAGTATAGTCCTGCGGCGGCTGAGTCGGCTGCGGCTTCTCATCTTTAAATATCAGATCAAATTCTACCGGTCCGTATTGTCCGCCGGGGTTGATCCTCATCGCAACATCAGCCTCAAACATATTGCCCGTGCGCGTTGTCAGTTTTTTGCACGTCACCGTTTTTCCCGCAAGCCATTTCTTAACCATTGTCTTTGTAAAATTCTGATTTTTAAACAGTCCCGATTTCCGTTTTTTCCAGATGACGAATTTACACTCCATGGGCGGCTTCCAGTTCGTACAGCCGTAGCCCTTTGTGCCCTCTATTATGCTTCCTCCGCACATCGGACACTTGCCCAGAACCTGAAGCTGCCTGCCTCCTGAGCGGCTGTTGCGGCGCTTAATCATCTGCTCTCCCATAACGGTCTGATCTACGGCAGGATAACTGTTCTTTATTATTTTCTCAATCGTTTCCAGAACATTGTGCGTCAGAGCCTCATACCCTGTCTTTCCGCAGCGTATGTCCTCCTGCATACTCCACCATTCCGCGGTCATATCCGCTTTTTTTATCTCATCCGGCAGTATGCGGTACAGCTCCCGTCCGAGCGGCGTTGAAATGAGCTTTTTCCCCTTTTCCTCAAGATAGCCCTTCTTCACCAGTCCGTCAATAATCGTGCTCCTCGTTGCCGATGTTCCGATCGAGCCGTTTTCGCCCTTCTTGTCCTTGTCCTTTAATTCAAGGAGTTTTTTGATTTCGGGATCGGTAACGTATTTGGCAATCCGCGTCATATCCTCGTTAAGCGTCGCCTTTGTATAGCGTGCGGGCGGCTTTGTTTCCTTTTCCTCCGTGCTTGCGTCCGAGGGGCTTGCGGGATATGTCCCGGGCGGTATATCCGAAAGGACGGTCGGCGCTTCCCTTTTTGCATCCTTAAAAATCGCCAGATAGCCCGGCCGTATAACTCTTGCGGAGTTTGCGCAAAGCTCATATTCCTTATCCGCCTCTGCGGTAAGCTTTGACTTCTCCTTTTCAGCCTTGGGCAGAAACTGAGCCATGTAATATTTGCACACTGCAAGGTATACGTTTCTCTCCCGCTCCGTAAGCCTTTGAAGACTTACGTTGTTGTTTGTTGGGATAATAGCGAAATGCGCCGTGATGTTCTTGTCGTTAAAGCATTTTGAATGTATTTTCATATCAAGCTCCTTCGGTCGGTAGCTGATATTTTTAATAACCTGCTCCATTGTTTTGGGCGCTTCCTTAAAATGCTCCTCTGAAAGATACTGACAGTCCGAACGGTTATATGTTATCGCCTTGTGCTTTTCTCTCAGCGACTGTGTTATATCCATAACCTCCTGCGGATTATATCCGAAATGGCTTGAGCAATAGCTCTGCAGCTTGACAAGATTAAACGGCAGCGGCGGATCCTCCTTCACCGTTTTTCTTTCAACAACCGCAGTGTAATCACGCTTCATAAGCCCTGCGAGAATTTCCTCCGCCTCCGTCCTGCTTAAAATACGGAAGCTGTCCTCCTCACCCTTTTTCGTTTTTTTCTTGGGCTGATATTTTGTACGCACTCTCTTGACGCCGTCCGCCGTTTCAACCTCCAGATCCACATACACATCGTAATATATCGTTTTTGTATGTCCCTCAACCGCCATATCGCGGGCAACAACAAGACCCAGTGTCGGGGTCTGAACGCGGCCTACCGTAAGAAGCGCGCCGGGGTTTGAGCAGGTAAAAAAGCGGCTCATATTAACGCCCACCATGAGATCGGCAACCGAACGCGCATATGCGCTCCAGCCCTCGTTTACACATTCGCGGTTATCCTTCATTCTCCCCAGCGCCTTCTGCAGTCCTCCGCGCGTGGTATCTCCCGTATCAAGCCTCATAACCGTTCCGTCATAATGGAACCATCTCAGCAGCTCATCAATGAGAAGCTGCCCCTCCTCGTCCGGATCTCCCGCATGGATAACGGAATCGGCGCGTTCTAAAAGCTCTCCTATAAGCTTTACTCGTGACGCCTTGCTCTCAAAGCCGCCGCTGCCCCCCGAATCCTCACCGATCTTCTGTTCCCAGTTTTCAAAATAAATCGGCAGCATATCCGCCGACCATTTCTTATACTTTTTATCGTAATCCTCCGGCTCCTTAAGCGTAAGCATATGGCCGAAAACCCATGTTATGACGTATTCGCCCTTTTCAATATACCGTCTGTCATTCCCCGTGCGCGCTCCGGGCAGAACGTCGGCAATATCTCGTCCCAAGGACGGTTTTTCCGCTATAACCAGAATCATCCGAGTACAACCTCTTTAAATTCTCCGTTCTCATAAAGCAGACATTGATGCGCACTGCCCGCCTTCGGTATCGAAACCGAGCCGGGATTTACGCACAGAATCCCGCCGCGCTCCTCAAGAACGGGAACATGGGTATGCCCCTGGATAATTGCGTCCCCCCTCCTGATATTCGGGAAATTATCAAAGCCGTATTTATGTCCGTGGGTGAGATAAAACATCCTGCCGTCAAGATAAAGCACCGCATAATCCGCCATAATCGGAAACGACAGCACCATCTGGTCAACCTCCGTATCGCAGTTGCCCCTCACGCATAAAAGCTCATCCGCAGCCCCGTTAAGCAGCTCAATTACCTTTTTAGGCGCATAGTCGTGCGGAAGATCGTTTCTGGGTCCGTGATAAAGCAGGTCGCCCAGCAGCACAAGCTTTTCCGCTCCGCTCGCTCTGTATGCTTTCAGTAATTTTTCAGTATAATACTCCGACCCGTGTATGTCGGAGGCAATCATAATCTTCATATCAAATTTCCTTTCACAAAAAAACGATATTATCGTATTGCTTTGATGAAGGATATTATACACTATATTTTTACTGTTTTCAAGTGATTTTACAAGATTTATGAACGGTATATAAAAATTTGTTGATTATAGCTTTTTATGTGCCATACTCTGATTCCGCCGTAGATTTTTATCATACAAAACTACTGATATTTTTCCAAAGGTGTGGTATTATAATAATGGTGAAAGAAGAATTTTTATGGTACAGGAACATGGGGTGTTTCTGAAAAAAGACAAAACATAAAGCCGTAATAAATACGACTTAACAAATTTGTATCTTAATTCAATTAAAATATTTGTTTTGATACTTATTGTATGTAGACTTTTTGTATTCAAAGAAATATAATATTTATAATGGAGGATTTTCAATATGGATATTATAAAAGTTTTTGGAGACAATCTAAAAAAATATCGCACCGAGTTAGGCGTTTCGCAAGAAGCTTTTGCTGATAAATGCGGTATGCATCGAACTTACATAAGTGCAATTGAGTGCTATCGAAGAAGCATCGCTCTTGAGAATATTCAGAGAATAGCAGATGCTCTTGAAATTGAAACCTATAAGTTATTCTTATGTGAAGGACAATGTGAGGAGGAATAGTAATGTCATTAAAAGCGAGAAATTCTGCTCATCAACAGCAGATTGAAGCCGGAAAAAAAGGTCGAAAAAGAGGTCATAAATTTGAAGAACTCTTAACAAAAGCTATAAATGAATGTGACATAAGCAAAATTGATTATACTGCAACCTCAACAGAACATTTATACCAAGGAAACCCTGCTGTATTATTGCTATCATATATTGCTCATAGTTACGGCATAGTAATAACAAAAGTTCATGCTTGGTGGTTGGGTGGATTGGCTACTTCTGGTGACGGTGATGTCATTACAGATGAACATGGTGCTCCTATAAAAAAATGCAAATCCGATGTTGTAATTGAGATTACACACAAAGAAGGAGTCTTCCGAACAGGCATATCGGTTAAAACCTGTTCCAAAAAGACTCCTACAAATGACCAAATGTATTTTACAACAGCAAGCGCTTTTTGTAAATTACTAGAAGACAATGGCATTACTGTATCTTTAGCTGCAAAAGAAGGTCTTTCTCAATTTTGTGGTGATGCGGGATATAGACCTCTTGACAAGATGTCTTCCGACGCTCTTGCTGAAAGAAAATCTGATCCTCGTCGATATTATTGGGAAGAACTTTCCGCTCAAGCTCAAAGTGACTGGGCAGAGATTTTTAGGAAATATCAAGACCACATTTCACAATTGCTGTTCCAAAAGGCGTATAAGAGTGACCCGTATCCACCCGATTTCTTATTCCATCAAACTGTAAAATACGATTCTTTTGATGAATGCCCCGTGGCTTTGTTTACAATCCATGAAATCGTGAAACTATCCAGGGAGCATTGTGGCTATGTGCTTACGCCATACAAAATTCGCAAGGGAACATATAAAAACGATCCCAACGAACATTTGGCCCCCAGATTCGGCTTTATTCAATTCCAAAGAGGTGGTCAAAAGCAACATCCTACACAGTTGCAATTTAACTTAAAAGCCGGATATTTTAACCACTTAAAATAATTGTTTCCTTATTGCTTCTGCTATTACATAAGCGAGCATAGGAGGAACGGCATTGCCTATCACTTTTCTCACATCTCCCCATCCGCCAAAGAATGCAAATTCATCGGGAAAAGACTGTACTCTTGCTGCTTCTCGAATAGTTAAGGAACGAGTTGAGGTGGGATGAACATTTCGTGCTCCTGATATCATACTGAAATTCGTGGAGATCGTCGAACAAGGTTCATCCCACTTTATTCTTTTGTATGTAGTATTAAATCCACTTGTTGGGCGCATATTGGGATCTGGATTATCGTGTGCACTACACCCTTCTGGAACATCTTTAAGCCAATCTATAACGTGTTGTGGATGTGATATGCTCCAATGTAAAGGGTCATTCGATTTTTCTCCACTTTCCAATATTCTCAAATCACAAGTAGCATCCCTAAATGTCCTATACTTCTCTGTATCTATAGTGTCGAATGACAGTTGATACGAATGATTTTCCGCCGTATGCGTGGGCATTGGAAAAGTAAAACCATTAACATTCTCATCGTTTCTTACGCCAACAATAATTATACGTTCTCTTGATTGTGGTACTCCGTATTCTTGGGCATTTACCTCGTTCAATGAAAGCGTGTATCCTGCTTCTTCAAAAGCTTTTCTTATTTGGTCAATAAACATGCGCCCTTCAGAATCCCTCATCGAAGTAAGAAGGCGAACATTTTCCATGACAAATACTCTAGGCTTAATTTCAGACACGATTTTCACATAATACTGATATAATTGATTTCGTAGATCATTTGGGTCTCTTTTTCCTGCCAGACTGAAACCTTGGCAAGGAGGACCTCCTATAAGAACATCAATCTGTCCGTATACTTTTTTCCAATTTTTAATATCTTCAGATGTAATTTCGCATATGTCATCACCGAGCATAGCACTATCTTTAAAGTTGGCGGAATATATAGTTCTAGCCATTTCATTCAATTCGATATGCCCTACGATATTGAATCCGGCTGCCGAAAAGCCGAGGTCTAAACCACCGCACCCCGAAAACAGGGATATTGCTTTTGGAGCGGTATTGCTACGCTTTTGGACATGATGTTGATATAACTCGCTTAATTTTTTTGCATATTCGCTTTCGGCAGGAGCAATGGCTGACATCAAACTATAATATTCTTCTGCGGATGAGATTTTCTTTGGAAGTTCTCCTCCATTTTTCTTTGTTTGGCGAATCCGTTTCTTTTTAATGTTCAAGCCATTATTTTCAATATCATAGACAAGTTTTTGAAGATTATCCCAAACAAATGTAAATTGCGATTCCGATGGAGTGGATTTGTTGAGTTCCCAAGCAGAAATTACCGCAGGGGATATCCCACAATGCTGAGCTAGTTTTATTTGACTGATGCCGTACTGTTCTCTAACTTCTTTTATACTTGAATAATTCATTAGATATTTTTTTGTCATATTTAAATCAATAAGTTCCTTCCTTAGAGGCTTGTATGAAAAAGCCATAAAACATCACTCCTTTATTTTATTATACTACCAACTTGCACGAAAGTCAATACTTTAGTATTCCGGCTTATTAGTATTTTTACGGTATTTTTAAGAATTCCTATGTAAGCAACCCTTAAAGTTTGATTCAGTTCCGGAAGTGAGCAGTCTGTTGGAAAGAGAAATATTTATATATACCTTCCGGCTTGGCGGTAGGTTTGCAATTGAAACTCTTTCAAAAGACGAGTAAAGATACAGAAAAAGACCACACAAAAGGTTAATTGCTAATGTGTGGTCTTTCCTTTCGCACCGCTTTAGGAGTGTCAGATAAAAATTACTGTTTTTAGTAATCCCTATGCGAGCACGCCTTTTGCTGCACCCCTTTTTTCAATATCAATTTCCCGTTTCGATTGAAATCTCATTAAACACACTGAGATAATCGTCAATGCTCTTGTTCGCTTTCTCTTCGCCCGTTGCGTCGATTACAATGCCGCCCTCGTGCATCATAAGAGTCCTTGTTCCGTACTCCACTGCGTAGCGCAGATTATGAGTTACCATAAGAGATGTGATTTTCTTCTCCTTTACCACCCTGTCCGTAAGCTCCATTACAATATCGGCAGCCTTCGGGTCAAGCGCCGCGGTGTGCTCGTCAAGCAGGAGCATATCCGGTCTTACCAGAGTCGCCATAATCAGCGCCAGAGCCTGACGCTGACCGCCCGATAGACTTCCGGCAATGGTATCCATCCGATCCTCAAGCCCCATGCCCAGAATTTCAAGCTGGGTTCTGTAAAAATCCTTTCTCTGCCTGTTAAGGCCTCTTGTGAGTCCGTAACGCTTTGCCTTATTGTCCGCAAGAGAAAGATTCTCCCAGATTGTCATTGAAGGTGATGTTCCCTTTGACGGATTCTGAAATACGCGTCCTATTCTTCTTGCACGCTTAAAGTCCTTCATCCCCTTCATCTCCGTGCCGTCAAGCATAATTGAACCGGCGTCGGGCTGAACAGAGCCTGAAATAATATTGAGCATCGTCGTCTTGCCCGATCCGTTAGAACCGATTACCGCCACGAACTCACGGTCGGCTATGTGAAGATTAAAGTCGGTAAACAATACCTTTTCATCAATTGTTCCGGGATTAAAGGTCTTGTGTATTCCTTTTAAATCAAGCATTTTTCTTCACCCCCGAACCCGGCTTTTTCTTTCTTGACAGCACATACAGATCAAACATCAGCGTAAGGATGAACAATACCGTTATCGCAAGATTTGTGTCCTGCGACGGCAGTCCCAGCGCCAGCGCGATTGATATGCACGCCTTATAAATTATCATTCCGAACAGCACTCCGGTTGTGATATTCAAATGCCTTACCTTCCGAAACACCGTAAGACCTATGATTACCGCCGCAAGTCCCATAACAAGCGAGCCTGTGCCTGAGCCGACGTTAAAGGCTCTTGAATACTGACAGTACACGCTTCCCGAGAGGGCAACAAGACCGTTGCACAGCGCAAGTCCGATAATCTTTATCGTACCCGGATCCTGCGCAAGCGTTACCACAAGCCCCTCATTGTCGCCGGCGGAGCGGAGAAGAAAGCCCGATTTTGTTCTCAGATACCAGTCAAGCCCGAACTTTGCCGCCAATGCTATCACGAGAATTACGGCAAGCTTTGAATATACCGCCGCGTGACCGGGAAAGAATTTTGCAGTCTGTGAAAAAATCGTAACGCTGTCCATTCCCAGAAAATCCGACGCCTTGCCGACAATGCTGTAATTTACGGAATACAGTGCAGTCATGGTGAGAATACCGCTTAAAAGATCGCGTATTTTTAGCTTGACATGAAATATTCCCGTAAATATTCCTGCCACACAGCCCGCCACAAACGCAGCCGCAAGCGCCAGCCACGGATTCCAGCCGTGATTTATAAATACAAAGCATACGGCTATACCGAGGGGGAATGTTCCGTCTACCGACAGATCGGGGAAGTCAAGTATTGAATATGTAATATAGATACCCATCGCAAGTATGCCGTAAATAAGCCCCTGCTCGAGTATACCGACTATAAGTCCTTCCATGTTTAAATCGTTTCCTTTTCTTTGTTATATACGGGCGCATACGCCCTGTTCCCGAAAAAATCCTCAATGCTTTAAGCACAGAGGATTTTTCAGTTTATCAGCCTTCGGATCCGGTCTTAACCTCAGCTCTGTCCGTAATCGCCTGAGGAATCTCAAGATTTACCGATGAGGCAGCGTCCGGATTGATTGTTATTTTGCTCTCCGTCATTGTTTCAAACGGGATAGTCTTTATATCCTCGCCCTTAAGCACTCTTGCCGCCATAACTCCGGCTTTCCTGCCAAGCTCGATGTAATCAATACCCGCAGATGCAACACAGCCGTTGCCAACCTGCTCCTCCTCGCTGCCGAATACCGGAATGCCCGCAGCCGTTGCCTTTTCAAGAACTACCGGAAGATTGTCAACTACAGTGTTATCGGTCATGTTTGAAATACAGTCCACCTTTGTTACAAGAAGGTCTGCCGCCTGCGGAATTTCAGCCGCATTTGTGATGCCCTTTTCAACTATTTCAAAGCCGTAATCGGGTGCGGCCGCCTTATAATCCTCAATTGTTGAAACCGAATTGGCCTCTGAGGTTGTGTAGAGAATACCTATCGTCTTTGCGTCCGGCATCATTTCTCTTATAAGCTTGAGCTGCGCCTCAACCGGCAGCTTATCCGAAACACCCGTAATGCCGTCCATTGCCTCTGTTTCCGATACGGCAAGCTTTGCCGCAACGGGATCTGAAACAGCGTTGAATATTACAGGTATGCCCGACTCATAGCCGGCATTGTAGCATGCCTGTGCCGACGGTGTGGCAACGCCGCAGATAAGATCAACGCCCGAAGCCGCAAGCTGCTGCGCGATCTGAGTATTTGTCGAATCATCGCCCTTTGCGCTCTGAGCCTCCAGCTCGTATTTGATACCCTCAGCGTCAAGCCCCTGCTTAAAGCCCTCCACGCAGTTGTCAAGCGACGGATGATCGGCATACTGCAAAGCTGCGATTTTATATGTATCGCCCTTTGTCTCATCAGCCGTCTGTGTGCCGCCGCAGCCTGCAAGCGCCGTTACCGACACTGCCGCCGCAGCCGCCAATGTTAAAATTTTCTTAAAATTCATCGTTATACTTCCTTTCATTTTCCTTTTTTGCTGTTAATAAGCTAATGAATAAATATACATATTTCAATTATAACACAGCTTTACGGTAAATGCAAGGAAAATTTTCAGAAAATCAACCCAAGGCTCCGGCTCTGTCCAGAACGGTTAAAATTCTCATCATATCGACGGTAAGCATAAGCTTTCCGTTCTCGTCACCGTTGAGCAGTCCCGCTCCGACAAGCTTCTTTATTGTGGGCTTGTAGCTTTCGGGCATATTATCGTCAATATAGTTATAATATCCTATCCTCTGCGCAATTATTGCCCTGATGTCTGCAAGCTCCTGCGCCTGCGCACGGATAAGGGCATTGAGCTGTTCGTACTGCGTCATGCTTAACTCCTCCTTTTTTTCCAATATCGAATAGTCCGGGCGGCAGAATTTTGTCCCCGGCAGCTTACTGTTGTAATAGCTTTTTTTGAATACTCCCCCGCCGTTTGCAACGATGCCGCCCGCACCTGAGGTGTTGCCCTCAACGGTGGTGAAGCAGTCGCCGTTTACCGCCGTGACAAGCCCGGTATGTGTAAATACTCCTCCGCGGCAGAAAATCACTATATCCCCCCTTTTCGGATTCGCATGGAGGGTAAAGAGCTTTTTCATATCGGGGCAGTAAACATACGGATAATGTCTAAGCAGCGTTTCGGCGTACTCCCTGCCGAATGCCTTTACAAAGCACCACGTCACAAAGCACGCGCACCACGGCTGTCCCTGATATGACGGCTTTATCTCAGCCCAGTATTTTGTATAATTTGCGCGTCCGGCATTGGCTGTCTTGTCATACAGATTGTCGCTGCCCGCCTTTTCGAGGTATCCTACCTCCCCCTCCGCCGTGGCTGTAACCTTTAAAATCGCCTCGTCAGCAGTCATGCTGTCATTCACCTCCCTTCAGCAGCTCGA
>JAQXTR010000007.1 GCA_029219585.1 Clostridiales bacterium | reverse complement strand
ATGGATACTCAACGCCGGGATAATTATATTTATTAATTCCTGTCTTGCTTACATGGACAAGATTATAATCAGATAACGGCAGTGTTACATTTTTATATGTTTTGCTCATAAAATTAGAAGCTATTTTTTTATAATCTTTTTCATCAGCTTTATCAAAAATACCTTGATTTTCTGTTATGTGTACATATTTGTTGCCGTTTTTATCCGTTCTGATACTGTATTTGGTTTTTTGTATACTGCTTGTCTTTGCGGCTGTGCCGTTATTCCTTGCGTTATTCCTCACAGTTTCCGCGAGGGCATATTCAAAAAGCTGCTCGGCTTTGCGTATATCCGTATAGCTGTACCGAGCACCCGTAACCTCGTCAACAAACTCAGCACCGCCCAGTGCCTTCATCTTTGCTCTTAAATTCTTGAGCGCACTGTGCATACGGTCTGTCAATCTCAGATTTCCGTCTGCCAGACGCTGCACACGGTCAAGCGCCCTGCCGTCCTTCATAAAATTCCTTGCAATATCTGCGGCACCTTCACTCTCTGCCGTCTGATTGCTTATTTTTTTACCCGTTTTTGTATAAAGCTCTTTTGTGCGCTCCACTACATTTTTTTAGACAAGGTGTCCGCAAAATTATCCTTGACAACACGGAGAAAATCTGATATAGTTATAGTAGAAAGCGAACTGTTAGATGTGACGCTGTTTAGCGGTAAAGTCTGCGGAGTAGACCGAGCAGTTCGCTTTTTTTCGTGTATTGCATAAACAACTCCCAGAGGTTCTACATCACTGACTTCATAATCATTTAGTATTATTCGTGTAGGATAATAGTTGCCTTTATTGTCTGCACATATCTGTGTTGTTGGGGGGTATTTTTGCTCCTCGCATTTTCTATTCCTTTTGATAACACCGCCGTTCTGTCAGGCTGCCCGTTTTATTTGTACGGTATCTCCTCCGTCAGCATTGTTACGGGCATATCCTTTTTCTTCAGAAGTTCACCGTAATTGTATTTGTCCACTTCCTCTATACACACTTTTTATGCTAAATCTTGATTTTCTACTTGACAACAGGCAAAAAATGTGCTAATATATTAATGTTGTGATGCCGGTGTGGTGGAATTGGCAGACGCGCTGGACTCAAAATCCAGTGGAGTAAAATCCGTACCGGTTCGACCCCGGTCACCGGCACCATTGAAGAATGGCTTAAAACCTATGTTTTGGTCATTCTTATTTTTTTTGCTTAACATTCTAAACTCTTAAAATTAATTTCAATAAGTGACACATGAACTGACACATAAATCAAGATAAAATACAGATTACCTCCAATGACATACTCATTAAATAATATCTTGCATGATATTTATGCACCGTGAAATCTGTTCAGCGGATTTGGAACAGCGTGCCGGGCGTATTATCATCAGTTTGTGGAGAATAAGCAAAAGCATATACCAAAAGACATCCTGTAATCAGTCTGATTATGTATTATGCAGTTATTATACATGCAATATCCAGCTCATCCATAATAATCGCCATGGTCTTTACCCCAATTATCAGACCGGAAATAGAAAACTGCGGTGAAATATCTGCTCCATTATCAAAAAGGAAGTCTGTAAGAAATATAAGGCTTGTCATTTATCTTTGCCCTTTGGCATAAATAATGATTTTCTGTCAGCATTATATTCATCCACACTCACATGAATCATAAATTCCTCCGCAGCGGCAAGCACAGCCACAACACTAATTATCATACAAGCCGACTTGGCAAACGGCTGAAATATGATGTACGGAACAGTAAAAACAAGAAATCCTGTCATCTTATTCATGTATGTGTGCAGCGAAGCAAAGCAATGGTATCTTCTTGCCGCCGCTGAATATGAAATTATTCTAAGCACTGTAACAGCAGTAATGATACACCAAATGAAGGGGGTTAATGTACTGCATAGTGCAGGCATAATTTTAAATGCCGTAACGGCATAAAAGACAATGTCCGCAATACTGTCCAACCTTGCTCCGTTTTCATCGGCAGAATGCAGCCTCCTTGCCAACGCGCCGTCCAGTACATCCGAAATACAGCAGTAGGTGTAAAACACGGAGAATGTATATGAAAAAGCGTGTATAGGCAGTAACGCAATCGCCGACACAATCCTCGTTAGCGTAATTAAATTCGGCAAATGTTTCATTTCACACTTCATAATATTTCATATCGTTTCTCCTCCTCAAGTCCTTTTAAAGAGAATTTCACAGTCGATTTAATAATGAATATTTTATTACATACAGCATAGAATTGATAGGCATATTTTGCAGAAAAATGTGTCAGAATTATAGGTTCAAAAGCATATGTAACAGTGCTTATCTCATCTCCTTATTTGTACTAAACATTGTTAAACCATATTATACCATACAATAACAGTATTGTCTATAAGTGGGTTCAGTCATTGAATCCGTTTTATTTCATGCAGGGGGTGAAGGTAAATAATGTAAAAATCAAACAAATTATTGACAAATCTAAAGATTTGGTGTATACTATAAGTGATGTAGCAGAGATGCTTAAGGTAAACATAGATTAATAAGGAGGATTATTATGGCAAAGTATGAATGTCCCTGCGGATATGTATATGATCCAGCTGTCGGCGACCCGGATAACGGAATTGCGCCGGGTACACCATGGGAGGATGTACCTGAGGATTGGGTATGCCCCACATGTGGATTAGGTAAGGATGTATTTACAGAGGTATAATCAGTCACGGTACTTCAAAAATATGTTTTGAAGCTTGTACACTAAACACGATTAGCCGCATTGCAGTTAGTCGTGTTTTTTTAATAAATCACGGCTGTTTAGGAGAGCATAAGTGGAAAGATACAAGGAAATTGAACGAAGTATAATAAAAACCTACAGAAAAACAATATGGAAACCGTTTGTTGCAGGCATAAATAAATACGAAATGATAAATGAAGGCGATAAAATCGCAGTCTGCATTTCCGGCGGCAAGGACTCAATGCTGATGGCAAAGTGTATGCAGGAGATCCACAGGCACGGAGTTAAAAGCTTTGATGTGGAATATGTTGTTATGGATCCGGGATATAATCCGGTAAATCGTCAGATGATTATAGACAATGCAAAGCTGCTGAATATCCCGATTCATATATTTGAAACATCCATTTTTGATTCGGTAGCAAATGTGGGTGATCATCCGTGCTATCTGTGCGCAAGGATGCGCCGCGGATATTTATATAAAGAGGCTCAGAGGCTTGGCTGCAACAAAATTGCTCTGGGGCATCATTTTGATGAGGTCATCGAAACCATTTTAATGGGGATGCTGTACGGAGCGCAGATTCAGACAATGATGCCAAAGCTGTACAGTACCAATCACCCGGGTATGGAGCTGATACGCCCGATGTATATGGTAAAGGAAAAGGATATAATCGCATGGTCAAGACGTAATGAGCTGCAGTTTATTCAGTGCGCCTGCCGCTTTACCGAAAACTGTACCGTGCATGACGGCGGCGTAAGCAACTCCAAACGTCAGGAGATGAAGGAGCTTATAAAAAAGTTCCGCCTCACAAACCCATATATTGATAAGAATATTTTTAACAGCGTTCAAAATGTGAATCTTGCAACGATTATAGGATACCACGACGGAGAAAAGGCATACAATTTCCTGGATGACTATAACGAAAGAAAGCCTGAGACGGGAGGGGTAACAGACTAATGCTGAATCAGTTTTCAAGAACACAGCTGCTGCTGGGTGAGGAAGGAATGGAAAAGCTATATAATTCGCACGTTGCCGTATTCGGTATAGGCGGCGTGGGAGGTCATGTAGTTGAGGCACTCGTAAGAAGCGGCATCGGCACGATAGATATATTTGACAATGATACGGTATGCCTTACAAACCTTAACAGACAGCTTATTGCCACAATGGATACCATCGGCAGATATAAGGTTGATGTGATGAAGGAAAGAGCTATGTCTATAAATCCAAAGGTAACAATCAATGCGCATAAATGCTTTTATATGCCTGACAATGCGGATGATTATGATTTTTCCGGCTATTCGTATATAGTAGACGCTATTGATACCGTTACCGGCAAGCTTGAAATTATTATGCGTGCCAACGCGCTGAATATTCCTGTGATAAGCTGTATGGGGGCGGGCAATAAGCTTGATGCGTCCCGGCTCGAGGTGTCGGATATTTATGATACCTCCATGTGTCCGCTTGCGAGGACAATGCGCCGAGAGCTGAAAAAGCGCGGAATAAAACAGCTGAAAGTGGTTTATTCAAAAGAAAAACCGAGACGTCCGATTGAGGATATAAACATAAGCGGTACAAATCAATGTATATATCCGCCCAACACAGACATCCAATCGACACCCAGACGTGATATTCCCGGCAGTACCGCATTTGTTCCGGCAGTTGCAGGTCTTATAGCAGCAGGAGAGGTCATAAGAGATTTGTCGGAAATATAATGAAAATTTATATACTTTATATTGATTTTAATACAAAAATATGATAGAATTATAAATAGCATGGTAAACAGTTTTATTCCTATAGGGATTAAATTGTCAAGTAAGAGGAGGAAATTTATTATGGCATGTTTTTTAGTTCCTGCAGCAGAGGCAGTCGTTACAACCGTTGTTAAGAGAACAGCAGGAAAAAAGCTTGGAGGAAGTGAGGATACGGCAAAGCATCCGTTTATTAAGAAGCTTGGCTTGCTCAACAATATGCTTTGGGGAGGAAGTGCGCTCCTGGCATTTGAACACTTGTGGCACGGAGAAATTACACCTATGTTTCCGTTTCTGACAGCCGCAAATGCCGCAGACGTTCCGGAAATGCTGCACGAGATGGCCACCTCAGGTGTTGCTATGGCGGCATTGGTTACGGTGGTATGGGCCGGGATAGTTGTTGCTGCAAATATTCTTGAGAAAAAACCCGAAACAAAGCCTGCATTAAAGGGCGGTGTAAGATAATGACACTGCTTATTACGGTGTTTGCCGCTGTAATATGTACAGTGCTATGGTATGCCGCACCGTCAGCATCAGATATGAAGCTGGGAACGCTGTGTCTTATCTACTGGGGCGCATCGCTTATGTGGTTCGTTGATGCAGTTGTTGAATACATAGAGGACGGCGCCGCATATTTTTTACCCGCAGCGGAAAATATGTGTAATGATGCTTTTCTTGGACTTTCGGCAGTAGCATTCGGACTGGTTATCTGGCTCGTTATTGTTCTTATTAAGGATCCAAAGGGCAGGATAAGAGATATATTGGCAAAATAATTAAAACTACAGATTTGAGCGGTTCCGCAGTGAACCGCTTTAATTTTGAGAAGGGGGTCAGTCATTATGAAGACCATGTATATTGAGTGTAATATGGGTGCGGCAGGCGATATGCTCACGGCGGCACTTCTGGAGCTTTGTCCAAAACCGGAGGCGATGATTGACAAGCTGAATATGCTCAACATTCCCAATGTGACATATAGGCTTGACAGAACCGTGAGACGAGGCATAACCGGAACACACGTTACAGTTTCGGTCAACGGCGCTGTTGAGAACGGGAATATGCACCATCACAAACATATTCATGTCGGACTGCATGATATTGAGCATATTATAAATACTATTAATGTCCCACGCAAAGTCAGAGAGGATGCCGCTGCCGTATACAAGCTGATTGCGGAGGCTGAGAGCCGCGTACACGGCTGCAAAATGACGGAAATACATTTTCATGAGGTCGGGACAATGGACGCTGTAGCGGATATTGTGGGCGTTTGTATGCTTATGAATGAAATCAATCCTGAAAAGGTAATTGTATCCCCTATTCATGTAGGCAGCGGAACGGTACGCTGCGCGCATGGCGAGCTTCCTGTTCCCGCTCCGGCCACCGCATTGATTTTAAGAGATGTACCTGTATACGGAGGAAGCATCCGCGGCGAGCTTTGCACGCCTACAGGTGCAGCGCTTCTGAAGTATTTTGCCGACAGCTTCGGTGAAATGCCTGTTATGAGAGTTAGAAGCATAGGCTATGGCATGGGAACAAAGGATTTTGAAACTGCAAATTGTGTAAGAATCCTATTAGGTGAAGCTGAGGACAAAACGGATAAAATAATTGAATTAAAGTGCAATCTTGACGATATGACGGGTGAAGCAATCGGATTTGCTGCCGGAAGATTATTTGACGCCGGCGCGCTTGATGTTTATACAGTTCCGATCGGCATGAAAAAAAGCAGACCCGGTATACTGCTTACATGTATGTGCCGCGAAGAAGACAGAGAAAGGATGCTCGAAATTATCTTCAGGCATACAACGACAATCGGAATAAGGGAATATATATGCAGCAGATATGTCCTTGATAAAAAAATCAAAAAAATCAGTTCAAATTACGGAGAAATAAGGGTTAAGGAGTCCTGCGGCAGGGGGATAAAAAAAATAAAGGCTGAATATGACGATCTTGAAGAGGCGGCAATCAGGAATAATATATCGCTTACAGATATTAAACTTGACCTTTAAAAGATAATTTGCAGCAGTATAAAAAATTATAATCCTCTTAGAGCGGCAGACATCTCAATATCTGCGCCTAAGAGGATTATGTCACGTTTTATCGATGTATAATAATTTTTTTAAGCTTCTGATACGCATTCTGTATCCATAACATAAATATTATGCCGTCTCGCCGGTGTCAAACAGATACAGAATACATTCCTTTACCCTTCTGCCTGTCAGGCTCTCTATAGCCTTTTTATAAAGTTCAAGCTGCTTATCATACTTTTTGCGGATAACCTCCTTGTTATTTCCGATCTTGTCGGTCTTATAATCAAGCAGCACATAGCCGTCAGACTCCTTAAAATAGCAGTCTATAATACCCTGAAGTATCAGCTTTTCCTCAGCATATTCATCCGCAAGCGACGGGTCATATTCTGTTGCCGGAATGTTTATCTGAAACGGCTGTTCACGATGAATCTCCTCCGAACTCAAAAGACGCTTTCCTATATTGCTTGTATAAAATGCTTCTATTTTATCTATATCAATATATTTAACGTCCTCCTCCGCAATTTTCTCCTCGCGTATGAGTCTTTCTATTCCGTCCTTTACGCAAGCCGCACCCTTTTCACGGATAAGGTCAAGCTTAAGCTCCGACATGACAAGATGATAAAGTGTTCCTATTTCGTTGGCAGGCTTATCTCCCTTCTCGCGCATGAATGCAGGCTTCGGATGAAGCGGTGAGAACATGAGATCAGCCATATCATTCGCATCTGCTGTTCTTCTGCTGTCCGGCTCATACACAGGCGCATCAAGCTCATTATCCTCTCCGCTCATACGCTCAATTGTCAGCTCTTTAAGCTGTGTTACCGATGCTCTTGAAGGAATAGTGCTGCTTTCACTGTACGGATACCTGTAATCAAGTATCTCATACACCGCGCGGCGGAGCTCAGCACTGTCTTCGAAGGTTTCCTGCTCCTCATCTTCCTCCCGTTCCTTGCTATGTGCTGCTGTTGTTATATCATGATAAACAAACTTCCATGTTTGCGGCGAGGCGTATGCAGCGGGACAAATCCAATCATAAAAACCCTTGGCCGCAAGCACATCAGAGGGCAGCATTTTTCCTCCTGACAGCCTGCTCTCCCATACACGGTTAAGTGTTTCTTCTGTTTCATCGTCCTTTACATTAACACTCGCAATAACATACAGCTTTTCCCTCGCTCGCGTCAGCGCTACATACAAAAGTCGCATTCTTTCGGCTGTCAGCTCATTTTTATTTATCTGTGCTATTGTCTCCTTAATTTTAGTGTCCCTAGTGAAATGTTCATCATAGTAAATATACGGCAGACCCATTCCCAGCTCCTTATGCAGCCTTATCACAGAAACATCCTCCGCGTTTCTGAACTGTTTTCCTGCGCCGCACACAAACACATAAGGAAATTCAAGCCCCTTACTCTTATGAATGGTCATAATCCTTACCACATCATGATTTTCACCGATAAGCTTTGCGCCTCCTAAATCCTCATCACGCCCTTCTATCTGCTCAATGTATTTTATAAAATTGAACAGACCCTTAAAGCCTGCATTCTCATACTGTCTTGCCCTTTCATACAGCAGACGAAGATTGAACTGTGACTCTTCGCCCTGCTCTATCGCTCCCATCATATCGTAAAAGTACGTTTCCTCATAAATTGTCCAGATAAGCTGTGCGACGGACTTACTGCGGACATAGTCTCTCCATCGCCTGAGATTTTCCGTAAACTCACGACATTTCTTTGCCAGTATCCGCCGATCATGCTTTTTAAAAGCGCCGCAGGTTTTATGTCCCTTATAAATATACCTTTCCCTCTTCGGGCGAATTCCTCCCGTTACGGCAAAGGAACGAACAGCACTTATAAAATTATCAAAATTTGTACCGCTGAGATGAATACGGGCAAGCTCATCTTCAGTAAATCCGCCTATGGGCGAGCGCATGACTGCCATAAGAGGAATATCCTGGAGCGAATTATTTATAACGGAAATAAGCGATAGCATTACGCATATCTCACGTCGGTCAAAAAAGCTTTCTGTTTCGGTAAATGCTTCTATACCTCTGTCTGAAAGTGCTTTGACAAAGTTCTCTCCGTTGCTTTTTACGGAGTTCTGCAGAATTACAATGTCTTTTTTTCTGATAGGACGCATTTGTCCGGTATCCTTATCATATACCCGCGCTCCCGATTCAAGCAGCTCCTTAATCTTATCCGCCGTAAAATTGATTTCCTCCATTCCCTTATCAGCTTCCGCACCGCTTCTCACCATTAAATAATGCAGCTCAGAGCTGAGATCAGCCTCCGGCTTGGGATAATAATCATTTATTCGTACTATTCTTTCTTTTCCGGTATATTCGACGTCCCCCGCCTCACGGCTCATTATGCATCCGAAAACATCATTTACGCTGTTGAGTATTTCTCTGCGGCTTCTGAAATTCTGTGAAAGAACAAGCTTCTTGCCCTCTGATTCACCGGTCATATACTTATCGCTTTTATCCCTGAAAATATACGGGTCTCCGCCGCGGAATCGATAAATACTCTGCTTCAGATCGCCGACCATGAATATGTTGTTATGAGAGATCATATTGAATATTGCGTCCTGCAGACCGTTTGTGTCCTGGTATTCATCTATGAGAATTTCATCGTATTTATCAGCATAAATATTCCGTATGTCTTCATGGTCGCGGAACAGCTCATATGTCATATGCTCAATGTCAGAAAATTCCCTCACTCTGTTTTTATCCTTCAGCGCGGTAAACTCCTTTATGAATTCCTTTACAATCCACACAAGATCACTTGCTTCCTCATACAAAATATCGCTGTCGCAGGCTTCTTCAAAGGCGCTGCTGCTTACTGTTATTCCGTCATTAAGACGGTCAACAAGCTCACGGCGTATAAACCTCAGCCGCTCCTCTTCCTGTTTGTTCTCCGTGCTATTTGCCTGCGGCTGTGTCTGAACCGCACTTACAAGCTTTGGCTTTCCCTTTTTCTCCCTAAAGAGCCTGTCATATATACCGTAAATATTATCCCAGTTCTCCGAGTTATTAATTGAAACCGCAACTGCCTTCAGCTCCTTTGCATATGCAATCAAAGCATCATCCTTTGCGTATCCGATAAATTCATCAAGCTGAGCCTCACATCTTTTGGCCGCGCCCCTTGAAACATCCTCATAATACAACGCGGCAGGCATTTCCATTACCGGCAGCTTATAATTCCGTGCTGCCTGCTCCAGCCATACTACAGGGTCGGCAAAAGACATTATAAATTTATATATAAAATGAATTACCTTAGCCAGTCCTTTTTCGTCACGGTTTGACGCATAGACATCAATAAGTCTTTCAAACGCTTTGCGCTCCTGCTCATTATCAGTCTTATAAAGCCGTGCAAATAAACTCTCAGTTGCCTCACCGCGCAGAATCTCCTCCATTGCCGACTCTATTATACTCACATCCGGGTCGGCGCCGAGAACATGAAAATTATTCTGAACCACACGGTTACAAAATGCGTCTATTGTCATTATATCCGCCGTCTCCGCCAGCTGTACCTGATGCTTGAACAGTTTTATCTGTCCCTCACTGTTTGACGGATTATCCATCTCCTTGGAAAGTCGCTTTATAATTTTTTCACGCATTTCCGCTGCGGCAGCCTCGGTAAAGGTTACCACAAGCAACCGATCTATCCTCGCTTCATTTCTGATTATTTTTTGCAGAATACGCTCAACCAATACCGCGGTTTTTCCCGAACCTGCCGCGGCGGAAACAAGTATGTTTCCTGTCCCCGTATTTGTGTGAATCGCACACTGCTGTTCTTCTGTCCACTCCATTTACTCATCTCCCTTCAGCAGCTTCCATATCTCGCTGTCCTTCTCTTTAATGGGCCGCTTTTGTGAAAATCCTTCATCAAATTTGCATGCTGCACTGTAGGCGCAGTATGTGCAGGCATTGTGACGGCTGTCAACAACAAGCGGTGATATTCCGATATTACCGTTTCTTATTTCCTCATCCATGGAAATCACATTGCTGCGTACAAGTTCCATCAGTCTCTCCCCTGTTTCCCGATCCTGAATATTCTTCCCCAGCTCCGTTTTTTTACCGAAGAACAGACTTCCGTTCATCCTTGCCGCTTCCGACTCTACTCTGTTCAGAGATTCTTGTTTTATGTCCCCGTCAGCGTCGGTATCAACAAATGTCACTCCGCTTAACTCTGTATTCTTTTTCAGGTGCGTCAATGCCGTTGAATCCCGGCTTTTTGATTCTATATGCGCATAATCATTACGCACTCTGCTGTAATACATGCCCGAAATCATTGCTTCATCATCAAGCATTCTCATTGCCATTGCGTATATTACAGGCTGCATATAATACCTGTTATACACCTCTGACACCTTAAATTCCTGCTTGCCTGTCTTATAATCTATTATCCTGTATTCATTTACCCCATCGTGACTGCACACATCCAGACGATCGATTATACCGGTTACTCCTACCTTATCCGTCACAGAAGTATTGATTCTTTTCTCATATGCCGCAATACTGAAATCTCCCGAGGCTATACTCCTCCGCACAGTCTTTGCCGCCTCCTTCACGGTTTTCCCCATACGTCTGAATATATCCGCTGTGCGCTCCTTATCCTTAATATCCGCACTGTTTATCCGCTCCAGTGTATCCTTTACAATCCCATCAACAATTTCATCACAGGTATCATCATCCGCATTACTCCAGTCAAGTCCTTCATTATTATCAATATACTCGCAGAAGCGGCGTATTATCTCGTGGGCATAGCTGCCTGTATCTGCTGCATTTAACTCCCATTCCTCCCGTTCCTTTGCGTTAAGACCATACTGTAAAAAATACCTGAACGGACATTCGGCATAGCAGTTAAGCCTTGTCGCGCTGTACATTATCTGCCCCCTATAGAGCGCGTGAGAAAATTGAGGGCTCAAGGATATAACTCTGTCGGTATAATTATGTCTCGCCCGGCTGACGGTGAATAGCTTATTTCTCCATTCTCCGTGCTCGTTAAACCATTCATTGACGTGTGTCCAAAGCGGATGTGGCTTAGGATGTATAAGCAGCTTGTGAAGCGTTGCCTTCGGGGAGGAAATAAACATACGTCTTTCTTCCTCCGGTGTTACAATAATATCATTATATACACGTATCCCCGGAAGCTTATCGCATATATCTATAACAGTTCGCGCTGCACGGCAGCCCTTTCCGTCCGGAGTCTGAACCGGATAGCTTATGCAGAGTCTGTCCGTAACAGCGCTCAGAACCTTATACACACTGTTGTAAAGCTTTGAATTTCTCTTAGCAGTTACCGGCGCAAGATTTATATTGTTGTCCGCAAGATATTCCCTGTCTGCATTTGACAAAAAGCCTTCCACCGCGGTCTCCGTAGGAAATGTTCCCGAAACAGCTCCTGCCATAAAAATAATTTTCGGATTGACTGACTGGTTCTTTTCGACCGAGCCTATGAAAACGCGATCTACCCCTGACGGTACAGTTCTTATTCTGCATTGAGTCATTGCGGCGCGTATATATCCGCAGAACTCCTCGTGCGTCACCCTATATTGCCCCAGCGCCGTATTGACCTGATCAAGAACATCCAGCACAAGATTCCATATCTGTCCGAAGCGCTGTGCGTCCGCGGTCGCACGATTCATCGCCATCGCAAGCAGCTCTGCCTTAAGTCCGTTGTATAAATTAATATCCTCAAGAAAGCGATACAGAGCGCAGCAGTAATCGGTAACCGTGTCCGCCTCCCTCACAGCGTCACAATATGCAAATACAGGTGCCATGAGCGTCTCTCGCAGAACATCTATTTCCACATCGGCGTCCCTTGTTTTTTTCTCGCCTGATCCCAGGGCCTCCTCAACAGCATTCTTTTGTCCCTCGGCCCATGAACGGCACCACATACTCCTGCCGCGTATACCGTATTTAAGGACATAGTTTTCAAGTGTATCTATTTTATCCGACGGTACTCTTCTGTACCGTTTAATGCCGTTTTTACTCTTTATTGCCGTATATACAAAGCCCGCCCTCAGATATTCAAACACCGCTCCGTAGCTCCAATTATTCTCTATAACATCAAACAGCGAAAGTATCTGCATGGCAATCGGATGCTCTGCAATGGAAAGACTTTCATCCGAATAATACGGAATATCATACTCGTCAAATATCGCCTCAATTATATGGCTGTAGCTGTCAGGTCTGCCGCATATAACCGAAATATCTCTGAAGCGGTATTTGTCCTCGCGCACAAAATCAAGTATACGGCAGGCGATATGCTCAATTTCCGTATACGCGTCACGTCCCTCGAATATTTCGGCATTCTCCACAGCTCCGCCGTATCTCACCCTGTCAAACCAGTTTGAAAACAAAAACTTCAGATCCGGTGCATTTTTAAGATGCCCCATGTATCCGTCAAGATGCACCGTCACCGCATTTGAATATCCGGTGATTGCCGCTATAGCCGCCCTTGTTCCGTAATAGGTATCCTCATCATTATCACAGGTGTTGAATGTTATTGTTATATCTGCTCCCCCGTCTATAAGAGCCATTAAAACCTGCATCTGCTGAGGCAAAAACTCATCAAATTTATCCATCCAAATGCTTGTATTTTCATTTACACTTTCTCCCGCAGTCTCAGCCAGACGCAGCAAATCCTCATCGCTGTCAATATATTCGGTCGCGGCAAGCAGCTTATCATAATTGTCTGAAATCATAGCAGTAATTTCAAGCTTCTGTTTCAGTATTCCTTTCTCCGTCTGCTCAGCGCGTTCCCTTATCTCATATCCTGTTACAACATATCGGTGCATCTCACTTATAAGCGACTGCGCAACCTCAAGAAACCCCTGCTTGCTCACCGCGGATATAAGCTTTGCATCAAATTCGTCCTTTCTCTTTTCAATCTCTGAAAGGCACTGCTCCACCGCACGGCATATAAGCGCCTGCTTGCCCGGTGCGGAAAGTCTGTTTTCCGTTCCCGAAAGCAGCTCCCTTGCCATCTTTTCAAATGAAGTCACTTCTATATTATTAAGACCTGTACCACCGAATTCTTCTATAAGCATTTTTTCTGTTTCATGGGAATAATACGACGGAACCAACATAATACATTTGCGCTCCGGCTGTGCCTCATGCTTTTTTCTCATTTCATCAACGCAATATGCGGTTTTACCTGCCCCTATATTGCCTGTTACTATTTTTACCGGCATTTCACTCACCTCGCTGCTTTAATTATACACTCATTAACATCATCCTGTCAATATAATTTTATTTTATGTGCTGTTTATAGTACATATAGGGACTGCTGCACATCAGCATATACATAAGTACGGAAAACATTATAGACAATTAATAAATGTTTGTTACTATTCAGCTATCAATGTCATTTAGTTAAGGATAATATGCTCTGCCATTATGAATCTCTTAGGATCTTTCTGACGTTTTTTTCTATTTCGCTATTTCCTTGGTCTAAGTTCTTTATTGCACGCTCAATCTGGTGTATTAGTAAGTGATTTATTTTTTCCATCTACGCGAATAGCTTTTTGAACGTAGTAAAAAGTAGAATATTTTAAAAAAAATGAAAAAAAAGCTTGACAAATAGAAATAATCGTGGTATTATAGTTCTTGTGTTTGAGAGATGTATATAAATCATATGCGCTATTAGCTCAGTTGGTAGAGCACCTGACTCTTAATCAGGGTGTCCGGGGTTCGAGCCCCCGATGGCGTACCAAAATTATTAAAAGGCAGACTCTGATAGTCATTAGGATTATCAGAGTTTTTCTTTTGCGCATATATTTCTGTATTTCCCGGTAGCGTCTATATAGCTTGCATTAAAAAGCATATAATGATTTCAGCAATTACCGATCTTATATTTTCCTTATTACATACGCAGAGTAACACGCTTACAAAAAAATATTTTATTTTGCAAAAATTATATAGACAATCGGGAGAATTTGCTGTATAATATATAGTTAAAGGAAAACATACCTTCACTGAAAGGAGTTTATAATATATATGGAAAAAGCAGTATTATTAACCGGTGAGTCTGCACAGAGGCTTGTAAACCGTATGGCTTATGAGATTATCGAGGACAATAAGGGTCTGGAAGGTCTTGTTCTGGTAGGTATCCAGTCGCGGGGTGTTCTTTTTGCAAAAGCACTGCAGAACAGGATAAAAGAGCTGGAAGGAGTTGTGCTTCCGTTGGGTTCAATTGATATAACCTTCTACCGCGATGACCTGACGCGGCTCAATGATCATCCTGTAATAAGAGAAACCGATGTCCCGTTTACAATCGAGGATAAGAATATTATATTGGTTGATGATATTCTTTTCTCGGGCAGAACCGTGAATGCGGCTGTAAAGGAGCTTTTTGACATGGGCAGACCGGCAAAAATAAAGCTTGCCGTGCTTGTTGACCGAGGACACCATGAGCTTCCAATCTGCGCTGATTACTGCGGAAGAGATGTTCCTACGGCGCTGGACGAATATATTGATGCTGATATTACCGATGACGGAGTAATAAATAAGGTTACAATACGCGATAAGGAGACTGAAGAAAAATGAAGCATGATTTACTGGGGTTAAAGGATCTGAGCGCAGATCAGATAAAACACATTCTTGATACGGCCGGGACGATGAAGGAGATTGTACTCGGACCGAATAAAAAAACACCGCATCTGCAGGGGAAGACAGTGGTAAATCTGTTCTACGAGAACAGCACAAGAACAAGACTGTCATTTGAACTTGCAGCAAAGTATATGAGTGCAAATGCGGCCAACATAACTTCAAGTGGGTCTTCGGTTGCGAAGGGGGAAACCCTTATTGATACTGCCGAAACAATCAATGCGATGGGGACGGATATTCTTGTTATGCGCCATAATCTCAGCGGCGCACCGCATTCGATATCAAAGCTTGTGGATGCATCGGTTGTAAATGCCGGAGACGGAATGAACGAGCACCCGACACAGGCGCTTCTGGATATGCTTACAATGATTGAACACAAGGGACATATTGAGGGGCTTAAGGTCGCCATTGTAGGAGATATATATCATTCAAGGGTTGTGCGCTCAAATATTTACGGACTGACAAAGCTTGGCGCCGAGGTCACGCTGGGCGGACCGACAACTCTTATGCCTATGGGCATTGATAAAATGGGCGTTAAGGTTTATGACAATGTACATGAAGCCATAGTTGACGCTGATGTTGTTATGGCACTCAGAATACAGCTTGAACGTCAGAAAAAGGGGCTGTTCCCGAGCATACGCGAGTATTTCAGGTATTTTGGTATAGACGAGCAGAGACTCAGGCTTGCAAAGCCGGACGCTATTGTTATGCATCCCGGTCCTGTCAACCGCGGGGTTGAGCTTTCAACTGCGGTTATTGACGGCGACAGAAGCGTTATAACAAATCAGGTTACGAGCGGCGTTGCGGTAAGAATGGCGGTAATGTATCTGTTATCGAGGGGAGGATTCTAAATGAAGATATTAATTAAAAACGGTCATGTAATAGATCCGGCTAACGGTATTGACGAGGTGACGAATATATTTATAGATAACGGTGTAATCGCCGAGGTCGGCGTTAATTCCGATCTGGAAGGAATTGAGATGGAGATTATTGACGCATCGGGAAAAATAGTTGCTCCCGGTCTTGTGGATATGCACGTCCATCTTCGTGAGCCGGGACAGGAATATAAAGAGGACATAGAATCCGGAACCAGGGCGGCTGTGTTCGGCGGTGTTACATCGGTTGCATGTATGCCCAATACCAACCCTGTGTGCGATAACGAAACAGTCGTTAACTATATAAAATCCCGCGCGGCGGAGGTTGGATATGCGAATGTGTATCCTGTAGGCGCTGTTTCAAAGGGACAGGAGGGAAAGCTCCTTGCCGAAATAGGAGAAATGGCGTTCGCGGGCGCGGTTGCGGTTTCAGACGACGGACATCCGGTAGAGAATTCTGGACTTATGAGAAGGGCAATTGAATATTCGGGGATGTTTGATGTTGTTGTCATATCCCACTGCGAGGACATGGCTTTGGGTGAAGGTGATATGAATGAGGGCGCTGTTGCGTCGGCTATGGGGCTGCGCGGAATATCAAGAGCGGCAGAGGAGGTTATGGCTGCGCGTGATGCTATAATTGCGGAGGCAATCGGCGGACGTGTTCATATAGCGCATATATCAACCAAAGGCACGGTCGAGCTTATACGTCAGGCTAAAAAACGCGGTGTAAGAATAACCTGTGAAACATGTCCTCATTATTTCGCACTCACAGAGGACGCTTGTAAAGACTTTAACACGAACGCGAAGATGAACCCGCCGCTCAGAACCGCAGAGGACGTTGAGGCAATAAAAGAGGGACTTGCGGACGGAACGATAGATTGTATTGTTACGGATCATGCTCCGCATCATCCGGACGAAAAGGAATGTGAATTCGGACTGGCAAAGAACGGTATTGTAGGTCTTGAGACCTCGCTGGGTCTGGGCATAAAGTACCTTGTAAAAGAGGGGGTACTCACAATGAGTCAGCTTATAGAGAAGATGGCGCTTAATCCTTCAAGAATTCTGGGTATTTCAAAGGGGACGCTTTCGCCGGGACATGCTGCGGATATTGTAATCTTTGATCCTGATAAGGAGTGGACTGTTGATATAAACAAGCTTCATTCAAAGGGCAAAAATTCACCGTATGACGGTTTTGAGCTTTTCGGTAAGCCGGAATATGTGCTTGTCGGCGGCGAGATAGTAATTAATCAGGGTGAACTGATGAAGTAATTAAAAAACACGATGGCGAAGTCTTTTGTGTTTAATCGTCAAGAGAAAGGAAACAAGATAATATGTCAGTTGATTTATTAGTTAAGAAAATAAAGGAAAAGGGTAATCCGTCAGTTGCGGGACTTGATCCGAAAATAGATTATGTACCGCAGTATATACGCGATAAGGCTTATGCTGAGTACGGAAAAAATCTAAAGGGTGCCTGCGAGGCAATCTGGGAATTCAATAAGGGGCTTATTGATGCGCTTTATGATGTGGTTCCTGCGGTGAAGCCTCAGAGTGCTTTCTATGAAATGTATGGTCTTTGCGGAGAAGAGGTTCTTCACAGGACAGTTAGATATGCAAAGGAAAAGGGACTTTATATCATTCTTGATGTAAAGAGAAATGACATAGGTTCAACTGCGGAGGCATACTCAAAGGCATATTTGGGAAATGTGGATATAGACGGCGTAACAGAGGAGCCGTGCCCGGTTGACTGTGTGACGGTAAACCCGTATCTTGGAACGGACGGAATAAAGCCGTTTGTAAATGACTGCAAAGTATTTGACAAAGCGATATTTGCGCTTGTAAAGACCTCAAACCCGTCATCGGGAGAGCTTCAGGATATGATTGCGGGTGAAAAACATATTTATGAGCATGTTGCGGAGCTTGTGAACAGCTGGAACTCCGATACAATAGGTGAAAGCGGCTACGGTGCAGTAGGCGCTGTGGTGGGTGCGACATACCCGGAGCAGGCGGCGATTCTGCGCGGGATTATGAAGCAGTCGTACTTCCTTGTTCCCGGTTACGGCGCACAGGGCGGCGGTGCATTGGGTGTTAAGCCGTGCTTTAATGATGACGGTCTCGGCGCTATTGTTAACTCATCAAGAGGTATTATGTGCGCTTATAAGAACGGAGACTGGAGGGAAGAACAGTTTGCGGAGGCTGCAAGAGCCGAGGCAATACGCATGAGAGAGGATATAACAAGTGTCCTGTAAATGTTTGGCAAGAAAGCGAGGGTAATTAATGAAAAAGGCATATAAATGCAAATTAATTTTAAAGACGGAATTATGCCCGGGTATATGGGATTTTGTTGTTGAGGCTCCCGAAATCGCAAAGCAGGCGCAGGTCGGACAGTTTCTCCATATCGCCTGCGGAGGCTCGACACTTTTAAGACGTCCTATAAGCATATGCGACACGGGAGAAAATTTTGTCCGTTTCTGCTTTCAGGTAAAGGGAGAGGGAACAAAACTCCTTGCTATGACTGAGGTTGGTGAGGATATTGATATTATGGGACCTCTCGGACATGGGTTTACCGTAACACCGGGAGAAAAGTCGGTTATAATAGGCGGCGGTATAGGTGTGTTTCCGCTCCTCAAGCTTGCGCGTGAAAAGGACAGCGTCGTATTTCTCGGATTCCGTAATAAGGATCTTGTGGTTATGGAGGACGATTACCTCGAGGCAAACAAAAATCTGACAATATGCACCGATGACGGTTCGTACGGTTATAACGGCTTTGCGGTTGCGGCAATGGGCGAGTATCTGCTCGAAAATAAGGTTGACATGATATACTGCTGCGGCCCCACTCCGATGCTTAAGACTGTAAAGCAGATTGCGGAACACAAAAATATTCCGTGTCAGCTATCGCTTGAGCAGCGAATGGGATGCGGAATAGGCGCGTGTCTTACCTGCGTATGCGAGACAAAGAATGAGGGTATGGCAAAGTACAAGCAGGTATGTACCTGCGGCCCTGTATTTGATTCAAAGGAGGTTGTACTCTGATGGCGAATTTAGAAATAGACTACTGCGGAGTCAAGTTCAGAAATCCGATAGTGACGGCGTCCGGAACCTTTGGCTTTGGTTATGAATATGACGAATACGCTCCGCTTTCGGAATACGGCGGCTTTGCCGCAAAGGGACTTACAAGGCAGCCGAGGGGCGGGAATCCGGCTCCGAGAATTATAGAAACTCCTGCGGGAATACTTAACAGTGTCGGTCTTCAGAATCCGGGTGTTGAGGTGTTTTCGGAGTATATAATGCCTGATCTGGCAGAGAAATTCGATACGAATGTTATTGCGAATATGTCGGGAAACACAATAGAGGAGTATGCCGAAATGGCGGAAATTCTTTCGGAAACGGATGCAGCGATAATTGAGATGAATATATCATGCCCGAATGTGAAGCACGGTGGAATGGCTTTCGGTACAAATGCGGCGGTGGTTGAGGAGCTGACGCGAGAGGTAAAGAAGAGGTGTAAGAAGCCTTTGGTCGTAAAGCTTTCGCCGAATGTAACCTCTGTCACTGAAATTGCAAGGGCTGCGGAGGCAGGCGGCGCGGACGGCTTATCACTTATCAATACTCTTATGGGTATGAAAATTGATATTAATACAAGGCGTCCTATGCTTGCAAACAATACAGGAGGACTTTCAGGCCCGGCTGTGAAGCCCGTGGCAATACGTATGGTGCATGAGGTTTACAACGCCGTAAATCTTCCGCTTATCGGTATGGGCGGCGTTATGAGCGGCGCGGATGTTATTGAATTTATGATAGCGGGCGCAAAGCTTGTGGCACTCGGAACAGGTCTTTTTGCAAAGCCTGACTTGATTTTTGATGTAAAGCGCGACATTGAAGCATATATGGAGAGATTTAAAATTGACGATATTAATGATGTTGTCGGCACTCTCGAATTAAACTAAGTTTACAGCGCAGAGGCAGTGTAATGATGAGGCTGCGGCAGAACCCATTTGAGTTTTGCCGCAGCCTGTTTTTGAATATACACAGGACAGAACGAGCGGCGAAAGACTTATTACAGGTGAATTATTATACAGATAATATGAGTGGCATGACTGCAATAAAGCGTGACGAAAGGACATGGCTTGTAGATGGGAATGAGATTAAGTGTATAAAAATACATTAAACAGGAGGTCTGCCGTTCTTTGGCGGTTTTAACAAAAAAAATGCACGACAGTCCTATCTTTAGTTTAAAAATTAGATTGACACACCAATTTAATTATGGTATAATTTTATACTGAGTAGCAGAACATTCTGTTAAGATTGAATATATAGGTTTATTTTTTATAAAGAAATTTATACAGAAAAAATAAAATCTGAATTTAGAGCGGAGGAAATATAATGGCAAAGGTTGCAATTATGGGTTACGGAACGGTCGGAAGCGGCGTCTATGACATCATAGAGATGAACAGCAGAAAGCTTGCAAAGAGCGCCGGTGAGGCCGTTGAGTTAAAATATATTCTTGATATTCGTGACTTTGACGACCATCCCCGGAAGGATTTATTTACTAAGGATGTAAATGATATTATAAATGATAATGAGATAAGCGTTGTGGCGGAGGTTATGGGCGGACTGCATCCGGCATATGAGTTTACAAAAAAGCTGCTGGAGTCGGGTAAAAGCGTTGTGACCTCAAATAAGGAGCTTGTAGCGACATATGGTTCGGAGCTTCTTGCAATTGCGGAGAAAAACAATGTAAATTATCTGTTTGAGGCAAGCGTTGGCGGCGGTATTCCGGTTCTTAGACCGTTAAGCAGATGCTTGTCTGCAAATAATATTATAAAGATTGCAGGTATTTTAAACGGTACTACTAATTACATCCTTTATCAGATGATAAAAAATCATAAGAGCTTTAACACTGCCCTTGCCGATGCTCAGGCTAACGGATATGCCGAGCGGAATCCGGCTGCGGACATTGAGGGTCATGATGCGTGCAGAAAGATTGCGATTCTGGCATCGTTGGCATCCGGCAAAGAGGTTGATTACAGCAAAATCAGTACTGAGGGAATAACCGGTATTACCCTTGATGATGTAAAATGCGCAGAAGCGGCAGGTGCTGTAATTAAGCTTATAGGTTATGCTGAATTTCTTACAAACGGTAAGGTTTATGCGCATGTAGCTCCTATGATGATAAGCAACGGAAATATGCTTTCAGGAATAGATGATGTTATGAACGGAATTATGGTTACAGGCGATGCTGTGGGCGAGGTAATGTTCTATGGCGCGGGCGCCGGTAAGCTCCCGACTGCTTCGGCTGTTGTTGCTGACATGGTTGACAGTGTAATCCACAAATCCAGACGGAAAATTATCGGCTGGGAGAAGACAGATGAGGATATTGCTGCGTCGGATGATGATATGAAGTTCAGATACTTCATGCGTGCAGAGAAGTCAATAGATGAGGTTACAGCTGTTTTTGGGAATGTGACAGAGCTTGACAGCCTTGCAGAAGATGAATCAGCATTTATAACAGAGCCGCTTACCGCATCAGATGCTGCTGCGGACAGAGAAAAGCTTGGCAGTGTTAAGACTGCGATAAGGGTTCTCGACTGATGATTTATGTCAGAGTTCCCGCAACAAGCGCCAATATGGGATCGGGGTTTGACACCTTAGGAGTGGCGCTCAACCTGTATTCAAGGCTGGAGGTTGAAGAACGGGAAAGCGGACTTGAAATTATTACAGTAAACAACAACGGGAATGTCCAAAGTGATAAGAGCAATCTTGTTTACAGGGCAATGGATAAAATATTTCAGGCAACAGGATACAGTCTGCATGGTTTATATATAAAGCAGGACAGTAAAATCCCTATGACACGGGGGCTGGGCTCATCCAGCGCCTGCATAATAGGAGGAATGCTGGCGGCAAATGTTATCAGCGGAAGAAAGCTTTCATATCCCGAAATTCTCAATATGGCGGCGGAAATGGAAGGTCATCCCGACAATGTCGGTCCGGCATTGTACGGAGGTCTGTGTATTTCAGCCACAGAAGGGAAAAAGACGCTTGTAAAGAGTGAAAAGCTTGAGAATGATCTGATATTTGCTGTCATGGTACCGGATTTTTACGTTGCAACAAAGAAATCGCGCGGTGCTCTGCCGGAGCTTATTCATCTTCGCGATGCGGCAGATAACATATCCTCCGCGCTTATGCTTTATGAGGCGCTTATAAGAGGGGATTATGATATGCTGAGGTTTGGCGTTAGGGATAAGCTTCATCAGCCTTATAGAAAGGGATATATAAACGGCTTTGATGATATTTTTGACAAAACATATGATTACGGTTCGAAGGCGACCTATTTAAGCGGATCGGGACCGACAATTATTTCAATACTTACCGGTGACGGCACAACATTCAAGAAGCGGATAGAAAGCTTTTTCAGAGAAAATTCTCATAGCTGGAAATGTATGCTGCTTGAAGTAGATAATGTAGGTGCTGTGGTTTCTGTAAGATAATAAATGTATATAGAATGAGGAAAGGAATATATTACGATGGGACTTATTGTTCAGAAGTACGGCGGTACATCGGTTAAGGATGCCGAAAGAGTAATGAACGTTGCAAGACGTATTACAGACGCTTATAAAGCAGGTAATAATGTGGTGGTAGCAGTTTCAGCTCAGGGCGACACTACCGACGATTTAATTGAAAAGGCAAAGGAAATTAATCCTGACGCATCAAAACGTGAGATGGATATGCTCCTCTCAACAGGTGAGCAGATTTCGATTTCACTTCTTGCTATGGCGATTGAAAAGCTTGGCTATCCTGTGATTTCGCTTACAGGCTGGCAGGCAGGCTTCAGAACCGATTCCAAATATATGAATGCGCGTATTAAGACTATTGATACCGAACGTATCCACATGGAGCTTGACAGAAGAAGAATTGTTATTGTAGCAGGTTTCCAGGGACTCAATAAGTATGACGATATAACAACCCTCGGCAGAGGCGGTTCGGATACGTCAGCTGTGGCACTTGCGGCGGCACTTCATGCGGATGTCTGTGAGATATACACTGATGTTGACGGTGTTTATACAACAGACCCCAGAATCTGCAAGAGCGCATTCAAGCTTGATGAAGTTTCATATGATGAAATGCTGGAGCTTGCTTCGCTCGGTGCAAATGTACTTCACAACAGAAGCGTTGAAATGGCTAAGAAATATAATGTTAAGTTATCGGTTCGCTCAAGCTTGAATAACAATGAGGGAACATATGTTAAGGAGGTTTCACAAGTGGAAAAGATGCTCGTAAGAGGAGTAACAAGAGATAATGATTGTGCAAGAATTGCGCTTTGCGGTGTAGAGGATACCCCCGGAAAGGCATTTCAGGTATTTGAACTGATTGCTAAATCAGGCATTAGTGTAGATCTTATTATCCAGTCAATCGGAGACGGTAAGACTAAGGATATAAGCTTTACCGTAACGGAAGGGGATCTTGATGCAACACTCAAGCTCCTTGAGGAAAATCAGAGTATGATAAAGGCTCGTGAAATAAAGGCTTCCAAGGACGTATCAAAGGTTTCGATTGTAGGCGCCGGTATGGTTAACAACTCAGGCGTTGCGGCAAGAATGTTTGAGGCTCTTTCGGATGCGCACATAAATATCAAGATGATTGCGACATCAGAGATTAAGATTTCTGTTCTTGTTGCGCGCAAGGATGCCGAAGCTGCTGTAGTTGCAATTCACGACAAGTTTTTGTCGAAGTAGTTTTATAGACAGCAAGGGCGATTAAGAGTCGCCCTTAATTTTATAGGGAAAAAACAATGGAAGATATAATTTTTGGGCGCGGTCCCGTTATGGAAGCATTAAAGGCGAACCGCACTATAGACAAGCTGCTGATAAAAAACGGGCCTTATGCAAAGTCACTTGTCCCGGTCATAGATATGGCAAAGAAAAAAAGAATTGTTATACAGCAGACAGATCACGCAAAGCTTGATAAAATGGCTGAGGGTGGAAATCATCAGGGCGTAATTGCTATGGTGAGCGCATATGAGTATGTATCGGTACAGGATATTCTCAGCAGAGCGCGGGATAAGGGAGAAAGTCCCTTTGTAATTATATGCGACAAGATAACCGATCCTCATAATCTGGGAGCAATCATCAGAACGGCAAACTGTGTAGGCGCTACGGGTGTTATAATACCAAAGCGGGGCAGCGTAGGCGTAAACAGTGTGGTAATGAAAACCTCAGTCGGAGCTGCGGAGTATACTCCTGTTGCAAAGGTTACAAATATTGCCGCAACTATAGAAGAGCTGCGCAATGATGGGCTATGGATAACCGCTGCAGACATGGACGGACAAAGCATGTATGATATAGACTTTAAGGGTGCAATAGGAATAGTTGTGGGCAGCGAGGGCAGCGGCATAAGCCGTCTTGTGCGTGAAAAATGCGACTTTATTGCATCAATTCCGATGAAGGGTGAGATAAATTCATTAAACGCTTCAGTGGCGGCAAGCATATTGATGTATGAGGCATTACGGCAAAGGAGAAATATATTATGAAAGCAATAGTGACAGTAGTAGGAAAAGATAAGAAGGGTATTATCGCTAAGGTGAGCAACGTCCTGTTCAAGAATGATGTAAATATTGTAGACATATCGCAGACGATTATGCAGGATATGTTCACAATGATAATGATGGTTGAATTTGACGAAACCGGAGTTTCGGTTGTAGAAATTGAAAAAGCGCTCAAGGCTGCAGAAAAGGAGATGGGATTGTCAATCCATGTTCAGCGTGAGGAGATTTTTTCATCAATGCACAGAATATAAGGGGGATGAAAAATGATTAATCCTTTTGAAATTATGGAGACTATCAACATGATTGACCAGGAGAATCTTGATATCCGTACCATTACAATGGGTATTTCTCTGAAATCATGCGCGGATCCCGATATTGACAAGGTCTGCGAAAAGGTCTATGATAAAATCACAAAATATGCAAGGGATCTTGTTAAAACGGGTGAGGACATTGAAAAGCAGTTCGGAATCCCGATCATTAACAAGAGAATTTCGGTAACTCCGATTGCAACCCTGGTGGATGTTCTTGATAATCCAACAGTTGAAAAATGCGTAAGAATTGCCAAGACGCTTGACAGGGCTGCCAAGGCAGTGGGCGTAAACTTTTTAGGCGGTTATACGGCTCTTGTTCAGAAAGGGTATACAAACGGGGAAAGAGTTCTCATTGAATCAATTCCTGAGGCTCTTGCTCAGACAGATCTTGTGTGTTCAAGCGTAAACATTGGTTCGACAAGAGCGGGTATAAATATGGATGCAGTAAAGCAAATGGGAGAGGTTGTAAAAAAAGCGGCGCTTTTAACCTCTGAAACAAAGGGCTTTGCCTGTGCGAAGCTTGTTGTGTTCTGCAACGCTGTTGAGGATAATCCGTTTATGGCGGGTGCGTTCCTGGGTGACGGCGAGGGCGAATGTGTAATAAATGTCGGCGTTTCGGGTCCGGGTGTTGTAAAGTGTGCGCTTGAAAAGGTTAAGGGCAAGGATTTTGGTGTTGTTGCGGAAACCGTTAAAAAGACAGCGTTTAAGATTACAAGAATGGGACAGCTTGTCGCTCAGGAGGCTTCAAAGCGTCTGGGAGTGCCGTTCGGGATTGTCGACCTTTCACTTGCTCCGACACCGGCAGTGGGCGATAGTGTTGCGTACATATTAGAGGAAATGGGGCTTGAGAAGTGCGGAACTCACGGTACAACAGCGGCTCTGGCTCTGCTTAACGATGCGGTTAAGAAGGGTGGAGTTATGGCATCAAGCTATGTAGGCGGACTCTCCGGTGCATTCATTCCGGTGTCGGAGGATGCAGGAATGATTGCGGCTGCATCGTGCGGCGCACTGACTCTCGAGAAGCTTGAGGCAATGACATGTGTCTGCTCGGTGGGGCTGGATATGATTGTTATACCGGGCGATACATCCGCATCGACGATTTCGGCGATTATTGCCGATGAGGCGGCAATAGGCATGATAAATCAGAAAACAACCGCGGTTCGCGTTATCCCCGCACCGGGAATGAAAGAAGGGGATGTTGTCGAATTCGGAGGACTCCTCGGCACAGGCCCGGTTATGCCGGTTAAGCCGTATTCAAGTGAGGAATTTATATCAAGAGGCGGAAGAATTCCGGCTCCTATAAACAGCCTTAAGAATTAAATAAAAAGTGCTTGCTGCCGGGCGTAATGCTCAGCGGCAAGCTTTTTTTGCGTCCTTAAGACAGTCGATCATGTTCATAATTACGGCAATTTCTTTTTCGGTAAGCGAATCCGTGCTGATTGTTATGTTGCTGTCAAGCCCCAGAAGATAGTCGGTAGATACATTGAAGAGCATTGCAAGCTCAACTATTACCGGAGTTGACGGAACAGAAAGCCCCATTTCCCATGCATTCACGCTTGCTCTTGTAAGCGAGAGTCTTTTTGCCAAATCGGACTGAGTAATACCCATATTATTGCGCAGCCCCTTTAGACGCTCGGAAAAGTCAAACATATTTTTTTTCATTAAAATCACCTCTTAATTAATTTTACAATATCATTAATGATAATTGTTTATCATTAATGATGTTATTATTTTACAAAAACGCTTGACAAATATATACTGTATCTGTTATAATTATTATAATAATAAAAAATGTACCGGAGAATACATTCTTGGTAGATATATATGCATAGATCGGAATAAGTACGGTGAAATAATTTTTTAAGGAGATGGTATACGCTATGAGTAAAAAAAGGATTACGTTATGTGTTGCTTTTGTAGCTTTATTATTCAGCCAATGTGCCGGATTGGCTTCGGCTTATGAGGGAAACGCATCAGAAGCGGGGGGTGGCTTGAAGTTCTACACAGATGGAACTGATGTTGTTTTAACAAGCAGTAATACTGTTGAGCTAAATAATGATCAGGATGTCAATGTAATATTGGCAGTTTATGATAACAGCAGACTGATTAAAACCATTATCAAAACAGTAGATGCCGGAACAACTGAATATTCAGTGGACAATCTGAGAATCCATCTTTCGGATGTACCGGAAAATCCAACAGTAAAGCTCTTGGTATGGTCTGCAGATGATAAGATCGTCCCGCAGGCAGAAGCTAGAGTGCCGGACAGAATGGATTCAGTTAGCTTTAAGGCAAAGGAAGTGGCTGATGATTCTTCAATAGGAAAAAATTATACTGAATACAAAAAAATACCGGTTTACAAATCGGCACAGTCCGCACTGACGTACAAATATGTTTTATCTGAAGATAACAGTGGAAATGTGAATACCACTATGTATGTAAACGGATACAGTGCGGGTATTGTTACAAATACGCTTATAGAAAACTATATTTTAGGTAATTCAAACGGCACCGTAACACTGGTTGATTACGACAGTGATGGGAAATATGACAGAATGGATGTAAGCTGTACAGTGGATGCGGTTGTTGACAGCGTTGAAATCAGTGATGGCAGGGTAATAATTAACCTTTTAGCAGGAGGCTACGGAGCAATTGAGGATGAAAATGGCAGTGTATCATATGCTCCGATATCATGGGATGCTGACAACACCGCCGTAAAGCTTATAAAGAACGGAAAGCAGATTGAATATACTGAGCTTCATACATATGATGTTCTCACGGTAAGTTATGATGTTTTTAACAGCGACGGAGATCCGGCATGTCTTGAAGGTGCAGAAATCTATGTTTCAGATGAAACCATCAGCGGAACTGTGACATCAAGAGATACATCGGACTACACGATCAGGATAGGCGGTACCGACTATAATGTTAATGAGAATGTGGCAGATATCTGCGCAATAGACCTCAGCGGATATTATATTGTATACCTTAATATGTACGGACAGGCTGTGTATTTCGAGAAGGATGTTACAAAGAATAATTACGGCGTAATTGTAGCAATGTACGAATCTGCTGGTAGGGATGCGCCTGTAGTAAGGCTTGTCACACCGGACGGTGATGTCGTTGCCTATGAGTGTTGGAATCATTCAGAGGCAGATAAGTTCTATAATTATGCAACAGGTACATCATCGGGATACAAATCCAGTGCCTTTACAAAGAGCGCACTAAGAGAAAGAATTATAACCGGTCAGACGGTATGCACATATAAGCTTTCGGGTGGCAAGATTAGGTTTGGTGAGGCGTGCATCGGGGTAGGCGGAAGTGGCCTGGAATATAAAGCCTCATCGGGAATGCTTGGTTCTTATGCAGTCAGCGATACAACAAAGCTGATTGATATGGAGGATTATATGCGACCTTCAAGCGGTTCTTCAGAGGTGGTGTCGGTTTCGGTATCGGCATTTGAGGATCAGGCTATATATGACGCATATTTGTTCGGCAGAAACGGAAGGGGTGTTTATTGCTTTGCAATAGTATTCAATGGTCTTGTGGCGTTGCCGGAGCAAAGCCCAGAACCGGAGATTACGGGCATGGGCATAATTGTAGCAATGTATCAGTCTGCGGGTAAGGATTATCCTACAGTAAGCCTTGTAACAGCTGACGGAGAAGTGGTTGCATATGAATGCAAGGATAGATCGGCTGCTGACCAATTCTATAATTATGCAACAGGTACATCATCGGGATACAAATCCAGTGCCTTTACAAAGAGCGCACTAAGAGAAAGAATTATAACCGGTCAGACGGTATGCACAT
>JAQXTR010000006.1 GCA_029219585.1 Clostridiales bacterium | reverse complement strand
AGATAATTTTTTGATTACCACAGAAATATAATACCGATGTGTTGTTAGCTGGTTAAATATTAAAATCAGTAAGTTATAGAACTACATTAACGCTTACACCGTTCTTAAAGAAAACTATACACATTTTATCATGAGATACTTCCATTTTTTCAACCAATGTTATCCACATGTTTTTTTCGTGCATTCTCATTTACGCATTCGCTGACAAGCTCCGATAAAACCTTAAGTTCTGCGGTTAAGAAATCAATTTCTTCGTTTAATTTTGTGTAGGTGCATACTGTATCTATCATTATTTTACAGTCTTCAAGCACGGTTGTTCTGTCCGCCATATCTATGTTATAAGCCTTTATAAAAGCGTTCCGGATATCCTCGGCGGTTAAATTCGGTGTTTTACACTTCTCTGCGTTTTTAAACTTGTTGTTGCATTGATAAATAAAGGAGTAGTAGACAACACCGTTATGAATATAGGCATTTGTAGGAGAGTTGGCGCCACGAATCCATTTTTCGGAGGATATCGTAACCGTTTGTGTGCTTCCATCCCAATTAACGCTGCAGTCAAGCGCTTCCGCAACAGCTCTTGCCGGCACAAGTGTCCTACCGTTTATAATCGCGGGCGGAATATCCAAATTATACAACACTCAATCATCACTGCTCGTCATCTTTCCAAACTGATTTTTTACAATCTTCATAACAATGGTGGTGTCTCCGCTTTGTGCGGCAACGGCTTGCTCATCTTCAAGCCGGAGAACTTCTGCCCCCAGCGCCTCAAAAATAGCACGGAGCGGAACCGGTGTTCGCCCGTCTTTAATAATCGGCGGCTGGTCAAAGTTTAATTTGTTTCCGTTCACCGTTACAGTGACATTATCCTCTGCAAGGACGGCATAATTTCCAAAACACATGGACGTAATCATCACCACAGCCGCAAGGATTTGAGCTATGTTTTTTTATATACTTACCTTTTTCAAAATTGCCCATGATAATTTCAAGAATGAATCCCTTACGGTCCTGTTGGCTACATATGACCTATGTATTATTTGTAAAATCACTATATATATAGTGTCAACCGGAGCTGCAGGCGAGTAGCTTGCGGCTTTTGTTATTATTCATTTTTTCCTAATGTATTCATCATAGTCTTCGACATCGCAGACCGTAAGCACATTGTCCGCCACGAGGAAGCGGATGTTCTTTCCGGCGAATGCCGTTCCGTAGATGCGCTCCGGATCATTTTGGTATGAGGGGCGGGGATCCTGCTCCAATATCTGTATTACAGCGCGGTGTTGGCTTTCGGGAAGCTTGCTTATAAGCTCCTTGGGGAATATTACCTCAAGGCGGTAGTCTGTAAAGCCGTCAGCAAAGCCGCCTGAGGCATCAGGGTGACTGTCCGTATAGGGAAGATATGGTTTTATGTCGTATATAGGCGTGCCGTCCTTTAAATCCGCTCCGCTTATATGGAGAACGGGACCTAATGACGGACTGTATTCAATACGGTTGAGCCGTACTGAGGAGAGTCCAATCGGATTGGGTCTGAAGGGGGAGCGTGTTGCAAAAACTCCCATACGTGTATTTCCGCCAAGACGCGGAGGATGCACAAGGGGCGACCAGTTCTCACGCACCGACTCGGAAAATTCCCATAGCAGCCATATATGCGAAAAACCGTCAAGCCCCCTTACTGCATCTCTTGTTCGGTACTCCGGCTCAAATACGATAAGTCCATGTGTGTCCGCAAGACCGCTTTGACGCGGAATACCGAATTTTTCGGGGAAGTCGCTTTTTATGCGGGCTATAATGCTCAATTCTTTTGCCATTATGTTTCTCTCTTTTCCGTCGGATGTTTCCGAAAGCATTATTCTGCTTATACGATATGATGAGTACAGGCAGGTGTTCGGAGAAAATCTGACTTAATATATGTGTTTTACCGCTTAACATTTCCAATGTCGGCAACCAGCCTGTAGCCGACACCTTTAACACGTTTATCAAGGCAGCTGCGGCATTCTGCTGCTTCCTCGCCGGTACATATCTTATTGTCGTAGAGTGTGTACAGCTCGCGTACGCCCTTTGGAGAAAGATTGGGCATCACCACGTTTGCGCCTGCTTTCAGCCCCATTTCACGCCCCAGGGGATGTATGGTGCCGAGTGCTGTAGTTGCGGGAATGAGAGCGTATGGGAACATGAGGCGCAGGATCGCAATGAGATTAAGACAGCGCGAAAGACTGCCCTTTTCTTCACCTCCAAACGGTGTATCGGCATGAGGGAGAAACGGACCTATTCCGATCATGTCCGGATCAAGCTCCTGCAGAAAACGGAGGTCGGCAACGAGATTTTCAAGCGTCTGGTGTGGTGAGCCTACCATAAAGCCGGAGCCGACCTGATAACCGAGCCGCTTTAAGTCCTGCAGACATCTTCTGCGGTTTTCAGACTGCATGCTGTCGGGATGCAGACTGCGGTAATGCGTATCGTCAGCCGTTTCATGTCGCAGAAGATAACGGTCTGCACCGGCTCTGCGGTATGCCTCATAGCTTTCGTATGATTTTTCTCCTATTGATAGTGTAACGGCACAGTCGGGGTGTGCAGCCTTTAATGCAGAAACTATTTCGCATATATATTCGTCTGAATAATACATATCCTCACCGCCCTGAAGAACCCATGTGCGAAATCCCAGAGTATATCCTGTATGTACGCATTCAAGAATCTGCTCTTTTGTGAGCCGATACCGTTCGAGGGATGTGTTATCCTTACGCAGTCCGCAGTAATAACAGTTATTTTTGCAGTAGTTGGTAAATTCGATAAGACCGCGGGTGTAGACATCAATTCCGTAACGCTCCCTCCGTACAGCGTCGGCGGTCTTATGCAGATAATCGCAGTCCTGCGCATCAATGAGCGCCGCAAGCTCCGCATCGGAAAGATCGCGCATATTACGAAGCTTGTCTGTAAGTTTATTAATATTGAAATTCATAATACTGCTCCAAATTCTATAGAAATGATATGAGGCAATCCCCGGTGTGTGGAAGATTGCCATGATTATTATATATCATTTCGTATGGAAAGTCAATAAAAAAGTCGTGAATAAATCATTGTGGCATCAATTGGATGGGAACAGAATTGTGTAAAAACCGATAGAATCAAAAAGACCTCGAACCGCATAATATCTGCGTTTCGAGGTCTTTTGGTGCCGATGACCGGGGTCGAACCGGTACGCTCCGTTAAGAGCATGGGATTTTAAGTCCCAGGCGTCTGCCAATTCCGCCACATCGGCATTTATTCACAACACAAACTATTATACACCATTTTATACGTTTTGTCAATGTTTTTTCAAAAATTTTTCTATAAATGCCATATGCTATTTTAAAGAGTTTATAAATTCGAGAACTCGGAATCTGATTTCTGTTTCTTCGTTTTTTTTCGTTATAAGCTTATAGGTATCGCTGTGCAGTGTGTTCTTTAGCTTGGCGGTTGTTTTTTCATCTGCGTAAACATTCCCGTCGTCACTTACACAAAGCGGCGGATACATAACGCACCACCAGTTGTGACCGCTGCCGCTGCCGAGAACAACTCTTATACCGTAGTATTCTCCTGCGGGAAGCGTGATGTTTTTATATGATTTTCTGGGAAAGCTGAATTTGCCGTATTCGGCATGTGCGCTGTATGGAAGTCCGTAGCGCGTCAGACAGCTGTTTGCGGCATCCTCGGCTGTATGGGTAAAAAGCACCGTATCCCTTGCACTTATATCTTTCACGGCTTGCAGTATCTCATCACGTACCGCAAGCTTAATCCGTTGATCGTATAGAGAGTCGCTTTCTGCTATAATATGCAGCCGTATAAGCGACCTGTTAAGATCCTCCATCACATTATGCGTGTATGTAACGATTGATAATACAGCAGCGCTCAGAAGGATTACAGGCAGTAATATTTTTTTCACGTTCATGCTCCTTAATAAATATTTGAGTAAATAAATTCTTGACAAATATAATAATTTTATACACTGCTGCGCATACTAAGGAAAAACATGAAAGGAAGTAACAAGAATGAAAAAAATAATATCCATAATAACAATGTCGCTTATGCTTATGCTGGCGGTTGTGGAATACCCGTCTGTACGGGTATATGCGTCTACCTCGGACTTGCAGCTTATGGCGAGGGCGGTAAACGGTGAGGCAAGGGGAGAGCCTTATACAGGTCAGGTGGCTGTTGCTGCGGTAATACTGAACCGTGTCAAGCATTCCTCATTCCCCAATACCGTGTCTGGCGTTATTTATCAGCCGGGAGCATTTACGGCGGTATCGGACGGACAGATAAATGCGCCGATTGCTGCAAATTCAACGGTATATCAGGCGTGTCAGGATGCGATGAACGGGTGGGATCCATCCGGAGGAGCAATATATTATTTTAATCCCGATACCGCAACAAGTTCGTGGATCTGGACACGTGAGCTGATTGTCCAGATAGGAAAACACCGTTTCTGCAGATAAGGAGGCATACAATGTCCAGAACAAACAAAATATGCGCGGCTGTCATTGCCGTGCTCGCGGTTCTGCTTATTATATTCTGCGCTATGTGGTACCGCTGCTACAGACAGAATAAGGAGCTGAAGGTGACGGTAAACAATAGTTATGACCGCGCGTTCTTTGAACTTACAGACTATGTAAGCGATATTGATGCTATGCTTTCAAAGGCACAGCTTGCATCGGATCCGTCGCAGCTTGCGTCAATTTCAAACGAGATATTCATGAAGGCGGCGGAGGCAAAGTCCTGCTTCGGACAGCTTCCCACGGAAAATACCAATCTTGAGAATACCGCAAAATTTCTGTCACAGGTAGGAGATTATACCTATGTGCTGTCGCAGAATATGATAAACGGAGCAACCATAACCGATGAGGAGTACGGCAACCTTAATTCACTGAATGAATATGCCTCAACCCTCAGCAAAAGCCTTTCGGATATAGAGCAGAAAATATACTCGGGGGAGGTATCGTTTAATGTTGCTGGGAATATCGGAGCTATCCGGGCTATGGCGGCCGGTGACGGAATATTTAAGGACCTTGAAAATGTGGAAAAATCCTTTGACAATTATCCGTCGCTGATATATGACGGACCGTTTTCGGAGCATATTGAAAACATGGAGTCATATATGCTGAAGAGTGCGGCAGAGATTTCCAAAAAGGATGCGCTGCAGAAGGCGAAGGAATTTTTAGGCGACAGGGGAGAGGGACTGAAGTTTGAGACAGAAACCGCAAACACGGCGATTGAAGCGTATAACTTCGGTAAGGACAATAACGGCAATCATATCACTATAAGTATAACAAAAAAAGGCGGATATGTATTGTATTTCCTGGAAAATAAAACCGTAAGTACGGCAAATTGTGATATAGACGCTGCAACCGGACTTGCATACAGATTCCTTGTCAGCCATGGTATAAACAACATGACAAACAGCTACTATGAGGTAACCGATAACATTGCTACAATAAATTTTGCGTATGTACAGGATGGCACAAAATGCTACAGTGACCTTATAAAGGTGAAGGTGGCTCTTGATGACGGCTCGATTGTGGGTATGGAGTGCAAGGGCTATCTTATGAATCATAGGCAGCGTGATATACCTGACGTTATGCTCAGCGAGGAGGAGGCAAAGACACATGTTTCAACACATCTTGATGTCAGCGCCGCATCCCTTGCGGTAATTCCGAAGGATTCGCTGCGTGAAGTGCTTTGTTATGAATTTAAAGGAACGTATATGAATAAAAACTTTATTGTTTATGTCAATGCCGAAACCGGTAAAGAGGAGCAGATTTTGCTGCTTATTGAGTCGGAAACAGGAGTATTGACGCTGTAATTGTAATCCGTCGGCGTGTAAGCATTGCGCTTTTGTGCCGGCGGATTTTTTAATAACAAAAAGATACCGTGGCAGCTGCCACGGTATAAGCTTTAATATTCATTATTTTGAATTTTTGACTGAAGCTTTTTTACATAGCGTTTATAAGCTCTGCTTCCGACTCTGACATATAAATCAGGATTAATATCGTAAAGCTCACCGATAACATCAATAACTGCTTCAGGGTCGTATCCGTAAATACACATGAAGGAACATTCGCCGTCAATTGTTTCAACATAGAACATATCCATTGACGATACAAGGTCACGCTTTGAGCGTGAATGCTCATACGGATAAAGAGTCTTTATAAAACGCTTTCCTGCCTCTGACACGTTACGCTTTATAAAATCCTTTGTACCGACAAGTACAACAGAAAGCTCATCCGCCGGGATTTCAGCAAGCTTTGTTTTGGCGGGCTTTAAGTCCGATAAAAAGCCGCCGTTAATATCGTAAGGAAGAAAATCATTTGCCCAACTCTTCATATAAAGAACATTATCTCTGACTTTGATATATGTTCCGAACACGGAATTGAGCTTCAGCAGCGAAAGAGCTGCAAATATGACTGCAACTATCGCAAACGGAATCCCAAGTCCCGGCTTTGATGCGGATATATCATATATTGCCATAACAAAGCAGAACAGAAAAAGAACTGCATATACGGCAATTACCATCAAGGCTTTACCTCGTATTGATGAGTCGGCTGTTGCCTTAACTGAACCGTTCATTTATATCCTCCTTATTTTGTGAACCTTCTAGCACAGCTGAATTCGCTTTTATAGTACGGTGTATCAATAGACTGATACTGAATTACCGTACCGGAATATGGCGCATGTATCATTGTATTATTGCCGACATATATTCCGACGTGATGAACGTTGAGGCCGCTTCCGAAGAAGAGAAGATCTCCGGGCTGCAAGTCATCCTTTGAAACAGGTACGCCTTCGTTGACCTGTGTATATGTAGTACGGCTTATGTCAATGCCCAATGACTTGAATACATACTGGACAAGACCTGAGCAGTCAAAGCCTTCGGGGGTTGTGCCGCCCCATACGTAAGGAACACCGAGATATTTCGCCGCTTCGCTGCATATTGCATTTCCTCCGGCTGATGACAGACCTGATGCTGAAATTGTCGAAACGGTTGTAGGCTTGGTAATCTGGAGCTCATCGCTGCCCTCATAGTAATCAATCTTTTGCTGTGCCGCAGCAAGCGCCTTGTACTTAGCGGTTGCCTTAACGGATTTTTCGGTAATCTTCTTGCGTTTAACGGTTTTTGTATCCCCGGTTTCGCCGGGAACCTCTACATCTACAATTTCTTCATCGTAGAAATATACAAGCCCCATTTCTTCATCCTCATAGACCGGATAGAATTTTTCACCGTCCTCAAGAATGTATTCTGTCAATACCGGTTCGGGAAGCTCAACTGTGACGTTGACGTTGCCGTGAGTTTTGACAATATTTCTGTCGCCTCGTCTTACTGCACTTACATATATGTAGTAATTACCGGGGTCTATGCCGTTTATTTTTGCACTCTTTGCGTCAGTAACAGGCTGTGAAAGAAGCAGCTTACCGTCTTGGTTGTATATATCTATAACAAAGTCGTGATATATATCGCTTTCCCATGATAATTCAATAAAGTCATTATCTGTGGTAGTCGCGGCTGCCGTAACCTGCACACTGTTTTCGGGTGCTTTGCCGTATTGAACGGTAAATTCGGTATCGGCTGCAGCTCCGTCCTGCTTTACAGCACTGATCTTTATTGAGTAATCCTTGCCGGCCTCAAAAAGTGAAGCATCAAACGTAAGCTTTGTATCTGTTGTCTTTATGTAGCTGTTAACTATGTAATCGTCATCTTCTATTGAGTAAATCTGAACAAAATACTCATCGGCCGCGCTTTCGACAAGCTCTATAACAACATCTTCGCCCTCGTTAATGATTCCCTCGTCTGCGGGGGAAACAAGCTCAAGACCGCCTGCATTGGGAGCAGGAGTTTCTGTAGCTGCGGGAGAGGGAGTAGTTACTGAAACGGAATCCGGGTCTGCCGTATCTGAAACATCGTCTGAGGCGGAGTCAACAGGCGATTCTGTGGGTATCACTGTTGATTGCGGAATATTTGATACAGGTACTGTTTTGTCCGATGAGAATATTATACTGCTTATTGTTGAGAAAACAGTATCGGAAGTCTCTGTGTTGCTGTCGTCTGCCTGTTCCTCAGGCTCAGATGAATCGTCAGAGGTCTCAGCCGGTACTTCTGTCGGTATTTCCGTCGGAGCCTCCGTAGGCTCAAGTGTCGGGAGCGCCGCTATATCCTCGGAGGAGGTCGAGTATGTATCACCTGCAATGCGGGATGAATCACCTATGATGCTTGCCATTACCGTATTGTTCTCAAGAACGCTCGTGCCTGCTCCTATAGTGGTGATTTCCTTTGAAAAGCATTCGTTATTGCTCTTAAGAAGCTGTGAGTATATGCTGTATATGTCATACCCTGCTTCATGCTCGGCATTGTCAAGTATGTGTTCATTGACAGTGTCGTGTGCAGCGTTGATGTATTTCGGCTGGGATGCCATCTGCATTGTCGTATGCCAGAGCTCAGAGGATATACGTAACGGCTTAAGCCCGTTTTTAACCCTGTTTGAATTAATCAGGTCTACAAGCTCAGCAGCGCGTGCATCAGATGAATCGTTTACAGGCTCACTGTTCTTGTAGTGCGGATTATATATTACCGCGTCAAGTCTGCCGTTTCCGTCCTCAAAGAAGCGGAAGCTGTCATCGTCAAGATACGGGTAAATCTTTATATAATCATCACCTGAGGTTATATCGGCAAAGGAGAAGCTGCTGTTTGAACAGAAAGCGCATATTCTGCCTTCATAGACTCCAACCATCATAAAGTTACTGTAATCGGAGTTATACACATACCAATCGAACAAATAATCGCTTTTATCTATTCTGTCAGGCTCGCCCAGAACATCGGTTACAGATGATATGTTTGCGCCAATTGTTATCTCGGAGTCTCCGTTGCTGAAGGAAATATCCTGCATAAATAAATCGTAAAGAACATTTACAAGAATCCTGCAGCTGTTCCAGTTTATCTCTTTATTCGGATCGGAATTAGACGTATCAATAATTATTCCGTGCTTGATCATGAATGCGTATCCGACACGGTTCTTTTCGTCAACGAGTGCATTGTCATAGCATCTGTTCATAATCTCGTCAACCTCTTCGGTTGAAAGGGCGAACGAGTCGTCAAAATCCATTATGGTTTTGTAAAGGACGGTCATAACATCCTGCTTGCGCAGAATTGTCCCGTCGGCTATGGACTCAAGTTCATCAGTATTTGCAAAGCCGAGAACAACTGCCTTTGCCAGAACCGGATCATCAGTGCTTCCCGCAAGGACGGCGGGGACCTCAACCTCATGCCCGCACAGCTTTTCATAGAGAGCTACAGCCTGATCGAGCATATCTCTTTCAGAGACCGTTGCGTCTTCTGCATGTGCTGCTATGCCCAACTGCCCGAGACCGGCAGAAAGAGCTGCCGTGAGTATTAATAATCTCATCTTGGGAAGCTTAGAATTTTCAGCCAAATTATTTCAGTCCTTTCATGTTGATTATTTCCTATTTCAATTCTATAATATTATAACAGAAAAAAAACGCCGTGTCTATACTTTTTTAATAAATTTTTTGTGAACTGTCAGAAAAATACGGTGCAGCAGAGCCAAAGTGAGGCACTTTATGTATAAATTATCGGTTTATCCTTGACAAGAGCAAAAAAAAAGGGTAAAATTATTTTATCGAATTTACTATATAGCTTGCATTAAGTATCCTGTATTTTAATCGTACTTAATTTAAGCGGTCAAAAGCATATAGCAGAAAGGTAATCGGATTTATGTTAGAAAAGCTGGAGTCATTAAAAAAAAGATTTGAACTGGTTTCTGAAAAAATAAGCGACCCTGAGGTGATTGCGGATCAGCCCGTATGGCGGGAGTATTGCCGGGAGCACAGTGAGCTGTCGCCGATCATTGACGAGTACAATGAATACAGTGCGCTTTTAAATACAATAGAGGATGATAAGGAGCTTCTTGATACGGAGGATGACAAGGAGCTGGTTGAAATGCTGCGGGAAGAAATTTCGGCTGCGCAGAGCAGTGCAGAGGAGTGCAGAGAGCGGCTCAAGTTACTGCTGCTGCCGAAGGATCCGAATGATGAAAAAAATGTCATCATGGAAATACGCGGAGGCACGGGCGGCGAGGAAGCAGCGCTTTTCGCAGCCGATCTTATGCGTATGTACGGGATGTATGCAGAAAGCCATAACTGGAAGATAGATATAATGAATTCCAATGCTACGGAGCTGGGCGGATATAAAGAAATTTCATTTTCAATTGAGGGTAAGGGCGCATATTCGCGTCTTAAATATGAGAGCGGCGTGCACCGGGTGCAGCGTGTTCCCGAAACTGAATCGGGGGGAAGAATACACACTTCCGCCGTTACGGTTGCTGTTCTGCCTGAGGTTGAGGAAGTTGAGGTTGATATTAACCGCAACGACCTCAGAATCGATGTGTTCCGTGCCGGAGGTCCGGGCGGTCAGTGCGTAAATACGACCGATTCGGCAGTAAGAATAACTCATATTCCCACAGGAATAGTTGTATCATGTCAGGATGAGAAGTCGCAGCTGCAAAATAAGGATAAGGCAATGAAGATTCTTCGTTCGCGTATCTATGAGGTAATGGAGGCGGAGCGGAATAAGGAGATTGCCGATAAGAGAAAGTCGCAGGTAGGCTCAGGTGACAGAAGTGAAAGAATAAGAACGTATAATTTCCATGAAAACCGCGTTACCGATCACCGCATAGGTCTTACGCTGTACAAGCTCGGTCAGTTCCTTAACGGTGACATGGATGAAATCATTGATGCCCTTATCACAAGCGACCAGGCGGCAAAGCTTGCGGGGGAGGAATAAAGCATGAGCAGCTTTGAAAACAGCCCTCAGATACTTGCAGTCAAGGCTTTTTTAAGAGGTTTTTTTCTGTCTGTTCTCGATACCGTGCGCGGCTCGTTTACGGCCTTTTATGAATGGCTCAGGAATGTGCCGATTCCTGTTCCGCCCACAATGCTTAAGCTGTTCAGCAACAACAAAGCAAATTTCTTTATTTTTTGTCTTGTTGTGATATATGTTCTGTATATAAATATAAAAACCTTCAGGCTGTTTGCGGCAGATAAAAAATATGCGGTGCGCAACAAGGAACGTGTACCGGAAAGAGTGCTGTTTAAGAATATGTGGCTGGGCGGTGCAACGGGGGCTTCTCTTGCAATGTGGCTTTATAGGCACAAAACACAGCATCGGAATTTCGTTGTTACGGCGCTGGGATTACTGTTTGTACAGCTTTTAATGTTCAGCTTTGTTCTCGGTTTTCTCGGATTCTGGGCTTTTTTCTGATAAAATTGTAAAAAACACTGGAAATTTAACTTGATTTGTGATAAAATATAAGAGTTAGAAACAGAAAGGCAGGTTAGATAAATATGGATCTTAATGATTTGTTAAACAGCAAGGATGCGGAGGGCAGACTGCGCATTGTACAGGAGCTTGTTCCGGGAAAGGAAATAACGCTTGCGCATGTGATCGCAAGTCCCGATCCTGTTATGTATCAGAAGCTTGGTCTTAACCCTGAGCTTGATTTTTCGGGCGCGGCAATCGGAATACTTACGGTAAGCCCGGCGGAAACAGCAATTATCGCCGCCGATCTTTCAACAAAATCTGCAAATGTTGACCTGAGCTTTGTTGACCGTTTCTCGGGTACGCTTATAACCACGGGACTTATTTCGGACGTTGAATCGGGTCTTAAGGCAGTTCTCAGCTATTGTGAGGAAACACTAGGATTTAAGGTATGCAAGCTGTCGCGTACCTGATTCAGGATTATATCGGCTATGAAAAAAATTGTACTTATAGGACGATCCGAGGCGGGAAAGACAACCCTTACACAGGCGATGAGGGGAGAAAAGATACACTATCATAAAACACAGTATGTCAACCGTTTCGATGTTATAATAGATACGCCGGGTGAATACATACAGTCTAAGGAGCTTGGGAACGCTATTGCAATGTATGCCTTTGAGGCGGAGGTTGTCGGACTGCTGATTAACGCTGCAGAGCCGTTTTCGCTGTATCCGCCGGCATGCGCGGTTGTTTCAAACCGACGTGTAATAGGGATAATAACGCAGAAGAACAATCCGCACGCCGATCTGCCACAGGCGCACCGCTGGCTGGAGCTTGCGGGCTGCCGTGACATTTTTGAGGTCGACAGCAAGACAGGGGAGGGTATTGCGGAAATTCTTGAATACCTCCGCGAGCCGGGTGACGTTATGCCGTGGGAGGAAAATACGGAAAGAAGTAATTAAAGCGCACAGTATTGTGTGCTTTTTGCGTTGTGCAAAAACAAATTTAAATTATTTTTGGCGTGGCACTTGACTAGAAGCGATTTTTGTTATAAAATATATAGGAAAAAACATATAAGGAGGATTTTTTATGAACAACATGGAAAAAATCTACAGCATTGCGCCGTTTGCGGTTCTTGCGTGCGCTATTATTGCTATCGCCTTTGCGGGCTACAAATTCTTTAGCGTAAAGAAAGCCCCGGAGGGTACAAAGGCAATGTCGGCGATTTCGGAGAAAATCCGCAGAGGAGCAATGGCGTATCTCAAGCGCCAGTACAAAACGGTAGGAATTTTCTTCGCTGTAATGGAAGTTATTCTTGTTATTCTGGCAGCTGCCGGTCTTCTGACCTGGTATGTTCCGTTCGCGTTCCTTTCGGGCGGATTCTTCTCGGGACTCTCGGGATTTATCGGCATGAAGATAGCTACATATGCAAATACGCGTACTGCCAACGGAGCGAGAGAAGGACTTAACCGGGGGCTTAAAATTGCGTTTTCGTCAGGCACGGTAATGGGCATGACCGTGGTTGGTCTCGGACTTCTCGATATCAGCATATGGTTCATACTTCTTCGTTTCGTGTTCGGAGAGGATATTAACTCAACAATGGCTGCTATGCTGACCTTTGGTATGGGCGCAAGCTCAATGGCTCTTTTTGCAAGAGTCGGCGGCGGTATCTTTACTAAAGCGGCAGACGTAGGCGCTGACCTGGTTGGTAAGGTTGAGGCGGGGATTCCTGAGGACGATCCGAGAAACCCGGCATGTATCGCAGATAATGTAGGCGATAACGTAGGCGATGTTGCGGGTATGGGCGCTGACCTTTACGAGTCGTATGTAGGTTCAATCATTTCCTGCGGTGCGCTTGCAACGGCGGCAGGCATAGGTATTCCGGGTGTTATTCTCCCGATGGCTATTGCTGCGATCGGTATTCTTGCATCAATCATAGGCTCGTTCTTTGTTAAAACAAAGGAGGGCGCTACTCAGAAGATGCTGCTCGGCTCACTCAGAACAGGTACATATATAGCTGCTATCCTTTCGGCAATCGTAAGCTTTATACTTATCATGCTTCTCCTTCCGGACAGAATGGGAGTATTCGGAGCAGTGCTTTCAGGACTTCTTGCCGGTGTACTGATAGGCTTCTTTACAGAATATTATACGTCAGATTCATATAAGCCGACAAAGAAGCTTGCAGGCTCATCCGAAACCGGATCGGCTACAATTATAATTGACGGTATTGCACTTGGTATGCAGTCGACTGCTATACCGGTTATTATCATCGGTATCTCGGTTATTATCAGCTATTTTGTAGCAGGCGGCGCGTCAAGCTTTGCGCAGGGTCTGTACGGAATAGGTCTTTCGGCAGTAGGCATGCTTTCAACCCTCGGTATCACTCTTGCAACAGACGCTTACGGTCCGGTTGCGGACAATGCGGGCGGTATTGCGGAGATGTCGGGTCTTGAAAAAGAGGTTCGTAACCGTACAGACGCTCTTGATTCACTCGGAAACACAACAGCCGCAACAGGCAAGGGCTTTGCTATCGGTTCGGCCGCTCTTACGGCGCTTGCTCTTATCGTATCATATACAGACAAGGTATCGGGCATAAACGGAGATATTCTTGATCTTACAATCACAAATCCGGCGGTATTGATCGGTTTGTTTGTAGGAGCTATGCTTCCGTTCCTCTTCTCGGCTATGACGATGAAGGCAGTTGGCCGCGCGGCTCAGAAGATAGTTGTTGAGGTAAGACGTCAGTTCAGAGAAATTAAGGGTCTTATGGAGGGCAAGGCTGAGGCTGATTATGAGACATGTATAGACATATGTACAAAGTCATCGCTTCGTGAAATGATTCTTCCTGCTGCCCTGGGTATTATCGCACCGATAGTTGTCGGTCTTGTGCTTGGTGTAAACGGAGTTGTGGGAATGCTTGCGGGCGCTCTCGTATCCGGCTTCGTTCTCGCTATCATGATGGCGAACTCAGGCGGCGCATGGGATAATGCAAAGAAGTATATTGAGGCAGGAAACTACAACGGCAAGGGCTCTGAAAATCACAAGGCTGCCGTAGTAGGCGATACCGTAGGTGACCCGTTCAAGGATACATCGGGCCCGTCGGTAAACATCCTTATCAAGCTCCTTTCAATGGTTTCAATCGTATTTGCGGCTCTTATCGTAAATTACGGCGGATTGGGCTTGTTCTAAAAATCAAATATAATTAAAAAAATCCCCCGGGAGCCTTTCAAAATGCTCCCGGGGGATTTTATATATATTGATTAAACAAGATTGAACTGCTTCTCGCAGTCGGCAACTATGGCTTCAATAAGCTCATTTGCCTCATCAACCGTATCGGCGTTTGTTCCGAGATAAAGCTTTATCTTCGGCTCGGTGCCGGACGGACGAACGATGAAGTATGTTTTGCCGTCATCGAGGTCATAACGAAGCACATTAGCCTTCGGGAGCTCTGTATTGTCCGGAAGAATAACAGTTGACTCCTTATAGTCTGTGGTCTTTACAACCTTCATACCGTTTACGGATGCGGGCGGATTCTCACGGAGTCCGGCAAGAATCCCTGCCATCTTCTCCATACCGTCCTTGCCGGGCATGGTGTATGACATTGTCTTTTCAACATATGTACCGTGCTTTGCATAGATGTCCTGAAGCGCTTCATACAGTGACTTGCCCTTTGTCTTGTAATATGCAGCCATTTCAGCTATAAGCATTGAAGCAACAACGCCGTCCTTGTCACGTGCATGATTGCCTACAAGATAGCCGTAGCTTTCTTCAAAGCCTATGAGATATGTATAGTTCTTTTTGATGCCGAAGTCTGTCATCTTCTCACCTATATATTTGAAGCCGGTAAGAACGCTCATGCACTCCGCGCCGTATGATTTTGCAATCGCCGCTGCAAGCTCTGTTGTAACGATAGTCTTTATAACAATACCGTTGGAGGGGAGAGTACCCTGTTCGGTCTTTGAACGCAGAATATAGTCAACAAGCAGCGCACCCGTCTGGTTGCCTGTGAGTGTTCTGTATTCGCCCTCGGCGTCACGGACAACAATACCTACGCGGTCGCAGTCGGGGTCAGTGCCGAAAATAACGTCAACATCGTTTTCCTTAGCCATCTTAATAGCGAGGTTAAATCCTTCCTTGTTTTCCGGGTTCGGTGACTTAACAGTAGGGAAGTTACCGTCGGGAGTATCCTGCTCTTTAACAACAAGCACATTCTTGAAACCGATGCGCTTTAAGATTTCCTTAACCGGACGTGAGCCTGTGCCGTGGAAAGGTGTGTAGATGAGCTTGAAGGTGTCCGCAACAGCCTTAACAGCCTCAGGATTGCACTGCTGTGTCTGAACGACCTGCAGAAACTTCTCATTAAGCTCCGGGCCTACAATTTCAACTGCGCCTGATTTAATTGCATCATCAAGGTCGGCATATTCAACAGCAAATATATCTATTGAGTCCATAGCATCAATAACTGTCTGAACAGCATCCGGCGGCAGCTGACCGCCGTCCGGTCCGTATACCTTGTATCCGTTATATTCCTTAGGATTGTGTGAAGCCGTAACCATAACGCCTGCCGCACAGCCCAGCTCTCTTATTCCGAAGGAGCATTCCGGTACTGAATGTACGGTATCGAAAAGATAAACCTTAATGCCCTCCTTTGCAAGAACCTTAGCTGTTTCCTCTGCGAATTCTCTTGACATGATACGAGTATCATAGCTTATGAGAACGCCTTTTTTCATAGCCTCTGCGCCTTCTTTTTTAACATAGGCTGCAACACCGTAGCTTGCCTGTCTTACATTATAGATGTTTATTCTGTTTGTGCCCATGCCAAGAACACCGCGCATTCCGGCTGTACCGAATTCAAGTCCGCGGTAGAATCGGTCCTCAAGCTCCTTTGCATCGTTTGCGACTGCCTTAAGCTCGTCCTTTTCGGCTGTGCTGAGAATGTCAGCTGTCAGCCATTTTTCGTAGCTTTCCATATAGCTCATGAAAATCAACCTCCGTATAATTAAATTTGATGTATATATTATATAATATTTTCAACTAAAATTCAACTGCAATTTTAAAATATATTATAGAATTTTTATTAAAATACAGATTGCTCTTGTAATAAATGCGCATATCCATGCTATCGCACATTGCCAAATGACAACAAATGCAGCCCCCTTACCGCCGATTTCACGCTTGATTGCTGCAATTGCCGCTACACACGGTGTGTAAAGCAGGCAGAACACCAGGAGCGCTGCCGCCGATACGGGAGAAACAGCCGCAAGGAGTGCATCGGTACTCCCAAACAGGACGGAGAGTGTTGAAACAACACTTTCTTTTGCGATAAAGCCTGCAATAAGAGAGGTTGAGATCCTCCAGTCTCCGAAGCCGAGAGGCCGCAGTATGGGTGCTATCATTCCCGCAATTGAGGCAAGTATACTGTCCTGCGAATTATCAACCACATTGAGATGATAATCAAAGGTCTGTAAAAACCACACTGCAATAGCAGCCAGGAATATTACAGTAAATGCTCTTTGCAGAAAGTCCTTAGCCTTATCCCATAACAGGTGAAGAACATTCTTTGCTCCGGGCAGACGGTAGTTGGGCAGCTCCATAACAAAAGGAACAGCCTCTCCTTTAAAGCTTGTATTTTTTGCAACAAGCGCAGCGATGATTCCTGTAAATATGCCTATAAGATACAGCGCTATCATAACAAGTCCGCCGTGCTCGGGAAAAAATGCGGCAGTAAAGAAGGAATATACGGGAAGCTTTGCGGTGCAGCTCATAAAAGGAGTGAGCATTATTGTCATTTTGCGGTCACGCTCGGAGGGGAGAGTGCGGCTGGACATAACACCGGGAACTGTACACCCGAAGCCTATGAGCATCGGTACAATACTGCGGCCGGAAAGTCCTATTTTACGCAGAAGCTTATCCATAACAAATGCAACACGTGCCATATATCCGCTGTCCTCCAAGAGCGACAGAAAGAAGAATAGTGTGACAATAACAGGTACAAAGCTTAGCACGCTTCCGACTCCGTTAAATATTCCGTCAATGACAAGAGAGTGCAGAGCAGCATTTATATTCATTGCCGTCAGCGCCGTGTCTGTCAACTCGGTAATATACTCAATGCCCGTTTCCAGAAGCCCCTGAAGCCGTGCGCCTATGACATTAAAGGTCAGTACAAATACCGCTGCCATAATAAGTATAAATGCGGGAATTGCCGTATACTTTCCCGTAAGAATTTTGTCTATTCTGCGGCTGCGTTCATGCTCCTTGCTTTCGTGCGGACGTATAACAGTCTTGTCGCAGACCTTCTGAATAAATGAGAAGCGCATATCGGCTATTGCGGCTGCTCTGTCAAGTCCCCGTTCCTCCTCCATCTGGCATATTATATGCTCTATCATTTCAAGCTCATTTTGGGTGAGTCTGAGCGCGCTTGCGACAAGCTTATCACCTTCAACAAGCTTGGAGGCAGCAAAGCGTATCGGGATATGCGCTGCTTTTGCGTGATCCTCTATAAGATGCATTATGCCGTGCAGACAGCGGTGAACCGCCCCGTTATGGTCGTTTTTGTCGCAGAAATCAGTTCTGCCCGGACATTCCTGATACTGCGCCACGTGGACTGCGTGACGGATAAGCTCATCTACTCCTTCATTCTTTGCGGCAGAAATCGGAATAACGGGTATACCGAGTATTTCCTCCATTTCATTTATATGTATCGAACCGCCGTTGCCGCGCACCTCATCCATCATGTTGAGTGCAAGCACCATAGGTGTGTCAAGCTCCATAAGCTGCATTGTCAGATAGAGATTGCGCTCAATATTTGTTGCATCGACAATGTTTATTATACCTGTAGGCCGGTCGTTTATTATAAAGCGTCTTGATAAAAATTCCACGCTGCTGTATTGTGTTAATGAGTAAATTACGGGAAGATCCGTTACGAGGGTTTCGGGATGCCCCTTTATCGTACCTGTTTTTCGGTCAACCGTAACCCCGGGAAAATTTCCGACATGCTGGTTAGAGCCTGTGAGCTGGTTGAAAAGTGTTGTTTTTCCGCAGTTCTGGTTGCCTGCGAGGGCAAAGGTTAGCTGCGAACCCTTGGGCAATGGATTTTCCGTTGCCTTAACATGGTAAATTCCGCTTTCTCCCAACCCGGGATGACGATGCTTATCCGCACCGTGTGCAGAAGAAGGTCTGCCCGACGGTAAGCTGTCCGAAACGGTTGTTTCATCAATTTCTATCTTTGCGGCATCATCAAGCCGTAATGTAAGCTCATAGCCGTGAATCATAAGCTCCATTGGATCACCCATAGGCGCGTATTTCATAAGTGTTACTGCAGTGCCGGGGATTACTCCCATATCAAGAAAATGCTGACGCAGAGCCCCGTCGCCGCCGACTGAAGTGATTACTGCGCTTTTTCCTGTGCCAAGCTCCTTTAATGTCATAGTCTGAATACCTCCTATGTTATGTATATATCTGTCTGTATTCTATTATACATATATATGCGGCGGTTTGTCAATGGTAAATGCAAAAACTGTAATTGTTATACAATTTAACACTTGACACAAGCAATAAAAGTGGGTATAATATTCTTGTAAACCGATTATGGAGTGATATTATGGAGCGAGAGGTAATAGAGTGTTTAAGAGATATGCTTAAGAGCTCGCGGCTTTGTCAGATGTATGAATTTATTCAGCATGGAAATACAGAATGTCTTGCGCACACGCTGGCTGTGGTTTACTGTGCGCTGTATATTGCCAAAAGGCTTAATATCAGAATAAGTAAATATGAGCTTATCCGCGGCGGCATTCTCCATGATTACTTTTTGTACGACTGGCATGACGGTAAGCCGGAACGAAGGATTCATGGATTTACACATCCGTACAAGGCGCTGCGTAATGCAGAGCAGGATTTCAATCTGACGGATGTGGAGAGAGATATAATTAAAAAGCATATGTTCCCGCTCACAATTATACCTCCTGTGTGCCGGGAAGCCTGGCTTATATGTCTGGCAGATAAGATATGTGCCTGCCGTGAAACCGGAAGAAAGAATATTTATCCGCAAATACGGAGGATGATGAACAGACAGAAGAGGTTTTTAATAGCAGAAAAGGGGAGAGGATAACAATGACGTTATCACAATATTTTGTATGTTTTATCGTATACGGCTTTTTCGGGTGGATATATGAATCGCTGTACTATTCTGTGCAGCTGAGAAAGCCGGTCAATACCGGTTTTCTTCACGTGTGCTTTTGCCCTATATACGGCTTTGCCTGCGTGGGAAATGCCATATTATTCAAGAATACCGAAAACAGTATGATTATATTTGTGACAAGTATGCTGATGATTTCGATGATGGAATACTTTTCATCATGGATACTTGAGGCATTGTTTGAGAAAAGATGGTGGGATTACAGCGGATGGCCGGTGAATATCAACGGCAGGGTAAGTCTGCTGTCCTCACTGGCATTCGGTGTGATGTCTGTAGCGCAGATGAAGCTCCTGCATCCGTCGGTGGCGGGATTTGTAATAAGGCTCTCAGAGAAATATACATATATTACAATATTACTGTTTATGGCAATTATCATGCTTGATTGTCTTGTAACGATACGGGATATGGATAAGAAGGACGGTAAGCTGTGGTTTGTAAATGAGCAGATGTCAGTGATACGGAATGCAAATGAGAAGTTTTCGGAAAAGCTTAAGGGTATCACCGATAAGTACAGTGACGCCAAAAACAGAATACGCGACAGGATGGGAAGATGACGAGGCATAGCGGGGTGAAGTAATGGAAAAAGAAGAGCTTAAGAATAGTTCCGAGCTTCTTGGCTTGAACGGGAATGAAAAAAAAAGAGAAAAAAAGAAAAATAACAGAACTATAGCCGGAAGTATTGAGGCGCGCTCAAAGCTTTCAAAGCTGAGAAATAAGAAGGTAAAGTTTGCGTTAATATTTCTGATTAAGACGGTTGAAACCTTCATGGCAAGCGTGGTACCTTCGGTTCTGAGCGTTTTGGTGATTTTTTTGAATCCTAATGAAAAATCATGGGCTGTTATGAAGCTTGTTGCTTTTTGCGTGACAGCATGTGTCAATTGGGTGTTTTGGTCGAAATATGCTGCTATCAAGAGCGGAGCAAAAGATTTTTATTTGATGAACGGATTGACGTATCTGTTATATTTCGCCTCATCCGTAATAGGCTTCTATACGCTGGGCTATCTTGTATACTCGATGTCGTTTGCGAATCTGAGAGTATTGGAGATATTCGGCATTAAAACAATTCATTCGGTATGGTGTGCAAACGGTATTATGCTGATGCTGCTTGTGTGCTGTGAACGCTTTTCGCATATCAGATTTAACAAATTTCGTGAATGGTTAAAGAACAACGGCAGTGAAAAGGTTGAAATGGATGATATTCTTACCGATGATATGCCGGTTCAGCAGGATAAAGTTGTTGAGACGCTGTCGCTTGAGGAACTGGCTGAGAATATAGATAATGAAGAGCTTGAGGCGGTAGAGGCGAAAAAACGTGCGATGGATATGATGCCTGAGGGTACGTTTGATGAAACAATGATGACTAAGGGGCATGGTGAGAGGGTTGAGCGCGTAGATGCCGTAGATATGGACAATGATCTGACCGAGGGCGATTTTAATGCGTTTGCGGCTGCGAAAGAAGAGTATGAACAGAATATGCGGTATTCCGGAGACTCACTTTGGAGCAGCAAAATCTATGCGGGGAGAACTGAGGATGGAAAGCCTGTTACAGAGTATGATGAAGAGGATATGCGTGAGGCGCCGGCGCAGCAGATGCAGAATGATTACGATGCAGACACCGTCAATTCGTTGTGGGACAGCGCAATATATCAGGGCAGGAGCAGCTCGAACAAAATAAATGCCGTCGATTATGATAAGGATGATACTTTCGATGATGACAAGCTTGATTATGATGCGGACGCGCTGTGGGAGAGCAGCTTCTATCAGGGCAGGAGAATGGATAGTGTTCCTCAGAGGACTTCTAATTTTGATGAAGAGGTGTCTTCGGAGCTTATGACCGATGATGCCCAAGCTGATGAAGAAGCATTATGGGGTGTCGTAAGTCAGGGCAGAGGCAAAGAGGTACGAAGACTTGAGGATATAGATAAGGATGAAATTGGGGTGTATGCAAATCTGAGTGAAGGTTATGATGCTGATTCTCTTTGGGACGGAGTTTATCAGGGCAGAAAGAAATAATAAAAGAATGGGTATGCGGATGTGCATACCCATTTAAAATGCTTTTATTTAACGAGCATGGGACCGATAGCTGTTACATCCCCGGCGCCCATTGTAAAGATTATATCATCCTTCTCTGCGGTGTTTTTAATATATTCCGCAATGTCGGCAAATTCCTCCGTATATTTTGCGTCAATGCCCTTCGCGGCAATGTCAGCTGCGAGCCTGTCCGGATCGGTAACTCCGTCGTATACCTCACGTGCTGAATATATATGTGTAATAATCAGCTCATCTGCATCATCAAACGCATTTACAAACTCGTTCCATAACGTCCGTGTTCTGGAATAGGTGTGGGGTTGGAATATACAGCGGATTCGTTTATGCGGGAATGCTTTTGCGGCTTTTAAGGTAGCCTTTATTTCTGTAGGATGGTGGGCGTAGTCGTCAAGAACAATTGCACCGTTTACAAATCCTTTTTTCTCAAAACGGCGGTGTGTACCGCGGAAGGTTTCTATTCCCTTTGCTGCAGTGCCGGCATCGACCCCCAAAAGCTCACAGACAGCGATTGTTGCAAGTGAATTCAAGATGTTGTGATCGCCCGGAACATTGAGTGATATATGACATAACTTTTCTCCGTTTCTGCACACATCAAATGAAGGGTAGCCCGCATTGTACACAATATCTGATGCATAATAATCGTTTTTGTCGTTGATACCGTAGGTGATGATGTCAAGCCCGCTGCCGTCAAGGGCAAGTCTGATATTTTCGTCCTCGCCGTAAGCAACAACCTGACCGATGCCCCTTGTAAGCTCCGCAAATGCCCTGAAGCTTTCGCGTATCATTTCGATCCCGGTGAAGAAGTCGAGGTGATCCTCTTCTATATTGGTTATAAGCGCTATGGTCGGATAAAATTTAAGAAAGCTGTTAGTATATTCGCATGCCTCTGTAACAAAGAGATCTGATTTTCCGCAGCGGATATTTCCGTCAATCAGATCCAATACCCCTCCGACAGAAATCGTAGGATCTGTATCGGCATGGATAAGAGCATGCGCAAGCATCGAGGTTGTTGTGGTTTTGCCGTGAGTGCCTGAGACACCTACGGCATGCTTATAATTTTTCATAACGGCGCCCAGAAATTCCGCGCGGTCGATAAGTCTGATGCCTTCCGCAGCAGCCGCCGCCATTTCGGGATTATCTGCCTTTACCGCGGCTGTATGTACAACCAGATCCGCGCCTTCAATATTTTTGGCATCATGCCCTTCATATATAACCGCGCCTTCTCTTTCAAGCTTATCCGTTATTTCGGATTTTGCCCTGTCGCTCCCGGTGACCTTAAAGCCGTCGCTTATGGCAATGTGCGCAAGTCCGCTCATGCTTATGCCGCCTATGCCTATAAAATGGATATGGGCATTTTTATCAAGCTCGTCTATTAAAAACTTTTTCATATCATATGTTCCCTTCTATGGATAAATACACATTCTATTATATACCTATTCTACAAAAATTTAAACTGTTTTTTTTGAATTTTTATATTCTTTACAAAAAAAATTAATTAGTAAAATATGAAATTAAAATAAATGCACAAAAAGCTTGACAAATCAATAAAAATGCGATAAAATAACAATAAGAAGGTACTGATTAGCATAGTACATATCTCCCTTGTAAAGGGTTGGGGCATCACTGGATAGACTACAAGAGAACGAAAATTTAAACCTTGTAAGAGGAAGGTGGTGAAAATCTTGGAGATTACGGACATTAGGGTAAAGAAAATTCTTACCGACAGCTCTGCCGAAAGTAAAATGAGAGCAGTGGTATCTGTAACCTTTGACGACTCCTTTGTAGTGCATGACATAAAAATAATAGAAGGACAAGATAAGCTGTTTACGGCTATGCCCAGCCGAAAAACGCAGGAAGGCGAATTTAAAGACATAGCGCATCCTATTAATCGTGATATGCGTATGATGCTTGAAGATGCAATTCTTGCTGAGTATAAGAGGGTATTGACGCAATCTGTTGATGAATAAACACATTTAAAGAGAATATTTGACATAATTAAGAATTGAACAGATCAATTCCCTAATAATATAAGATTTTCAGGAATAAAAAACTGCTGTTTTTTCAGCAGTTTTTTTATTTTTCTATTGTAATTCCGAAAAAGTTATGCTATAATACTTAGCTGTAGAAATATGCGCCGATACCGCGGTATCACGGAACGGACGCAAAAATCAGGAGGTATATATGAAAACCACGACGGCCGTATTTGCGGCAATGAAGGAAAGCGGCGATAAAATCTCAATGGTTACGGCCTATGATTATTCGACCGCAAAGCTTGTTGACGCCTCAGGCATAAATTCAATTCTGGTGGGTGATTCATTGGGAATGGTTATGCTGGGCTATGAGGACACGCTGTCGGTTACGATGGAGGATATGATCCATCACTGCGCAGCTGTTTCGCGCGGAGCAAAGGACGCTCTTATTATATGTGATATGCCGTTCATGTCGTATCAGACGTCGGTTTATGATGCTGTAACAAATGCCGGCAGACTGATGAAGGAGGGCAGGTCCAATGCGGTCAAGCTCGAAGGCGGTACGGAAATAAGCGAACATATAAGAGCGATTGTAAACTCGTCAATCCCGGTATGTGCGCATATTGGCATGACTCCTCAAAGCGTGAATGCATTCGGGGGCTTCAGAGTGCAGGGAAAAACCCTGGCGGCTGCTCAGAAGCTGATAGATGATGCTTTGGCGGTTCAGAGCGCGGGAGCGTTTGCGGTAGTGCTGGAATGTGTTCCGTCAGCACTGGCGGAGTATATAACTCAGCTGCTTGATATCCCGACGATTGGAATAGGCGCGGGGCAGGGCTGTGACGGACAGGTATTGGTATATCAGGATATGCTTGGAATGTACAGCGATTTTACACCTAAGTTTGTAAAGAGATTTGCCGAGATAGGCAAGAATATGACTGATGCATTTGTACAGTATGACAAGGAAGTGAAGTCGGGAGCATTCCCGGAGGAAAAGCACGGCTTTAAGATTGACGAAAGCGTAATGAACGAGCTTATGATAAGAAAGGGTGGAGCTTTATGATACCGGTAGTAAAAACAGTTGAGGAAGCAAGAAAATATGTTAAGGCATGGCGCAGAGAGGGAATGTCGGTAGGGCTTGTACCCACAATGGGTTTCCTTCATGAGGGGCACAAATCGCTTATTGTAAGAGCTGCTGCGGAAAATGACTGCGTTGTGGTTTCTGACTTTGTAAACCCGACGCAATTCGGGCCTAATGAGGATTTTGAAACATATCCAAGAGATATAGAAGCTGATGCGGGACTCTGTGAGGCGGCGGGCGCAAAGCTCATCTTTAATCCGGAGCCGTCGGAGATGTATCATGACGCGCTTACAACCGTAAGTGTTGATAAGCTCACAAAGGTGCTGTGCGGAAAGACAAGACCGATTCATTTTGACGGTGTATGCACGGTAGTTTCAAAGCTGTTTAATATTGTAATGCCGGATAAGGCATATTTCGGACAGAAGGATGCTCAGCAGCTGTGTGTGGTAAGGAAGATGGTTAAGGATCTTAACTTTGATATAGAGATTGTCGGATGTCCGATAATCCGTGAGGAGGATGGTCTGGCAAAATCATCAAGAAACACATATCTCAGCCCTGAGGAAAGGAAGGCAGCGCTTTGTCTTTCTCGATCGCTCGTAATGGGCAGAGAAATGATCGGTAACGGTGAAAAGAGTACGCGGAAGGTTATTGAGGCGATAAAGGCTGAAATAGAAAGAGAGCCTTTGGCAAGAATAGACTATGTTGAAATAGTTGATCTTGACAACCTTGAGCCGGCAGAGGATGCATCGGGGCATATATTGGCGGCGATGGCTGTTTATATAGGAAAAACACGGCTGATAGATAATTTTATAATAGAATAAGGAGTGTCGGCAGATGAACATTACGATGCTTAAGGGCAAAATACACCGCGCAGCCGTAGTTCAGGCAGAGCTTGATTATGTGGGAAGCATCACAATTGATGCGGAGCTTTTAGAGGCTGCGGGAATTATGGAATACGAAAAGGTTGCCGTGGTTGATGTGACCAACGGAGCGCGGCTTGAAACATATACAATTGCCGGTGAGAGAAATTCGGGAATGATTTGTCTTAACGGAGCCGCAGCTAAGCTTATAAACGCGGGGGACACTGTCATAATTATGGCTTATGCGCAGATGACCCCGGAGGAGGCGGCGGAGTTCAGACCTAAGGTAGTATTTGTCGATAAGGACAATAAAATAAAATCAGTAGTTAATTATGAAAAGCATGGAATGATTGCTGAACAGTAAAGGAAAGGAATGATAAAGATGGCAAGGATACCAATTACATTACTGACAGGCTATCTCGGCGCGGGAAAGACCACGCTTATGAATCACATCCTGTCAAACCAGGAGGGCTACAAAGTTGCGGTTATTGTTAACGATATAGGTGAGGTGAATATTGATTCCTCACTTATTCAGAAGGGCGGAATGGTGCAGGAGGAGGACGCAAGTCTTGTTCCTCTTTCAAACGGATGTATCTGCTGCACATTAAAGGTTGACCTTATGAAGCAGATTGCAGAGCTTGCTCAGTCGGGAAAATTTGACTATATTCTTATCGAGGCAAGCGGAATATGTGAGCCGCTCCCTATCGTTCAGACAATTTCAATGATGGACGGTTCGCAGCCGGGCAGCGAATTTCCTGCCATTGTAAGACTGGACTGTGTCGCAACGGTTGTTGATGCGCTCCGTCTTGTTGACGAGTTCGGCGGCGGAGATAAGCTTATGGGCGAGGTTGACGAGGAGGACATTGAAAATCTTCTCATTCAGCAGATTGAGTTCTGCTCGACAATCATCATTAATAAGGTAGATGAGATTTCGAAAGAGGATCTGGCAAAAGTAAGAGCGGTTGTCAAGGCGCTCCAGCCGAAGGCGAAGATTATTGAAACAAATTATGCCAAGGTTGCTATGAGTGATGTGCTTGATACAAAGCAGTTTGACTTTGAGAAAACCTTCTCGTCCGCAGGCTGGGTAACAGAGTTTGAAAAGGACGGGGACGATGAAGAGCATGAGCATCACCATCATGATCATGATCATGATGAAAACGAGCATCACCACCATGATGATGATGAGCATGAGCATCATCATCATGACCATGAACACGGCGATGAGCATGAGCATGGACATCACCACCACCATCATCACCATGACCACGACCACGATCACGGCGAAGCGGAGGAATACGGTATAGGTTCATTTGTATATTACCGCCGTCAGCCGTTCAAGATGAACAAGCTGAGAAAGTGGCTCAATGAGAGCTTCCCGGAAAATGTAATACGCTGCAAGGGCATTATATGGATAGACAAAGACAACGATATGTCATTTGTGCTTGAGCAGGCGGGAAAGCAGATTCAGATGTATGAGAACGGACGCTGGTTCGCCTCCGCTCCGAGAAAGCAGCTTCAGCAGTTTGTAAAGGACGATCCGTCAATTATGAAGAATTGGGATGAAAAAGTCGGAGACAGAATGATTAAGCTTGTATTCATCGGACAGAAGCTTGATAAGGAAAAGATTTCGGCAGAGCTTGATGAGCTTTTGAAGAAAATCTGAATAAATCTTAATAAAATGCCTTTAAGAACGGAGAAATTCGGTTTTAAAGGCTTTTTTTTAAAAATTTTTAAAATTTTTGCAACATTTCAAGCAGATGAAAGGTGTTATACATGAGACGAAATATTACAGACTGTGTCATGCGGACGCCGGCATTTCGGATATTGACATACAAAATTATTTCTGTTAAAATAAATTTATATTTTTATGTAATTTCGGAGGTTGATAGGCGTGGCACAGAAGGAGACATCCGATGGAATCGTTAAATCTCCCTCGAAGATAGTAGAAAAGTATTTTGATATGGTATACAGATTGGCGCGCAGGGTTGCAGGTCAGGATAAGGCTGATGATGCGGTGCAGAATGTGTTTGTCAGATATATGAAGCATTATACGGAGTTCACGGATGAGGAGCATATTAAAGCGTGGCTGATACGAGTTACATATAATTGCTGTAATTCCGAGCTGAAAAATTCATGGACGGAAAAAACAACGGGTATTCCGGAAGATGAAGAACGCAACCGTGCCTTTGTCGTGGATATGCCGTTTGATGCGAAGGAAGAGGAAAATGAACTGACCAATGCAGTTAACCGTCTCCCGTCAAAATACAGAACGGTTATACATCTTTACTATTATGAGGAATATTCAACGAAGGAAATAGCGGATATAACAAAGCAGAAGGAAACGACGGTGAGATCACTGCTTGCGCGGGGGCGCAGGCGGCTTGAAAATATCATGAAGGAGGGACGATGAATATGCTCAGTGATGAAAATTTTAGAAGAGAATATCAGGCATCGGAAGACAGCGTCCCTGTTAATGATGAACTGAAAAAAAGGCTTATAGCAATGGCAAAGGCTTGCGAAAAAGGCGAGATGCCAAAGGAGGTATCATCTGCGGATATAAAGGCAGATGAGTTTGCTTCAGGCAAAGAAAAACGTAATATTCGTCACATTATAATCAAAACGGCAGCGCTTGCGGCATGCTTTGCCGTATGTGTTTGCTCAATTCCAAAGATTAACGATATATATTTCAGCCGTACGGATGATAATGAGCCGGATGCACAAATCACTGCGACAGCAGCTCCGACGGTAGAAAAAACGGCGGCAAAGGAGGAGGATAAAACGGAAGATACCCCGCGGGTAATGGAACTTGGCGGGACAGAGAAACAAAGTGGTAACGAAGCAGGAGGAGAAAGGGTAAATAATATAAAAGCAGTCAGCACCGCGTCGACGGGCCCGGCGGCGGTGATCGGAGAGAATAAGGCTTCCGCTATGGTGCGGACGGATAATGCCGCAGTCACGGACGTAAGCGTGTCCAAAAGCGGTAATGTCACCTCAGACGTATTGCGAGAGAACGGCGTGCAGGGGGCGATTGAGAAAAGCAGCAATGAACGGATGTATATGCCGGATAATAGTGAAGCGGATAGCTCATCATGCATGATTAAAAGCACCGATGTGAATAATGAAGTACTTACCGGACGTGATGAATTCAACAAGCGTCTGACACTTCTTGACAGACAAAGGGCAAAGCTTGATAGCTGGGATTGCGAGATTAAGGCTTATGTCGGACGTGACGAGACTCTCGACAGGAGCTATGAGGATTTCAGCGGTGATAAAACGGCATATAATAAGGCGGCAGATGAATACACGGCAAAATACACTGCGGCGGACACAGAGACGGAACTGCAGAACGGAATTAGGGAATATGATGCAGAATTGGGAGATGACAGCAGTCTGTTCAATGAATGCCGTGAAAGCTACAGGAAGAGTGCAAATTATATTGAGATGAGCGGAATGAATGAAGACGCTGCGCAGACACCCGATTCCGAAAAGACCCGGGAGGATGCGGGCTCGGATGAAACGGAAAAGGCGGCAGAGACGGAGGAGGAAAATGAGGAAACGGGTATTGAGGATTAAAATTACGGCATCTGTTCTTGCCGTGTCAGCGGCAGTTTCCTGTATTCCCGCAGCGTCCGCATCTGCTGCCGCAGCAGGCTGCAGCGGTGATATAGGACGGATAAACACGGCGTCGCAGATGTATGGGAATTCAAATATTTCCTTCGGATACTGCGGTGATGATAAGTCAAAGGGCTTGAAGCAGACTATTTTCATATTCATGATAGGCTCGGATATGTCGCAGTATGCCGGATATGATATATGCGAGATGCTCGGCAGCGGTTACAGCGACAGGGATACGAATGTCATTCTTATTGCGGGAGGAAGTAAAAGCTGGAGTATAGACGCGCTGAATACAAACCCTGTCAGCGTATATAAGCTTACGGAAGACGGGTTTGTTTCGTTGAATGAGAAAAACAATTATAATATATTTGATACGGATGATATATACAGTCTTATGTTCAGATATATGGCAAGGTACAGAGCGGATAGCTACAGTGTGTTATTCTGGGATCACGGAGGCGGATTTGTAAACGGCTTCGGTAAGGATGAAAGCGGTGAAAATGCCGGTATTTCAACGGAAAAGCTGGCGGGAGTGTTTGCGGATATAAAGAGGGATGTTAAGCAGGACTACGGAATGGACTATAATTACGACATTGTGGGCTTTGACGCGTGCTTTATGGCGGATGTGCAGACTGCACAGGAGTTTGCAAAGGCAGGATTTAAATATTTTATCGGCTCGGAGGATGCGGAAAGCTTTTACGGCTGGAGCTACGATTTTCTCGGAAGCCCGGTGCTTAGCCTGGGAGGAGGAGAGCTGTGCAGAGCGGTGATAGATAAAACAGCGGAGTTTAATGACAGTCATTCCGTGGCAGGCTATACACTTTCGGCAATAGACCTTAGCAAGACGAAAGATATAATCGGTTTTCTCGAGGGTGTTTCGGATGAGGTGATTTCTGAGGACGAAAACAAATATCTTGCCGCGCGCTATAATACAAAGACCTATGGCAATTCTGTTTTCGGAAGCCGATTTGACACCGGCTCTCATGACTATGTGGACATAGGCGATTATGCGGAAAAACTCGGCGCTGTCGGAGCGGACACATCGGGGCTGATAGCTGCGGTGGATGAGGCGGTCATATACAATAAATCATCGGAGGCTTCCTGCGGCATCTCCGTATACAGCTATTACAGCAGCAGCAAGGGGAGTCTCAACTCATGGTGCGGTCTTACGGGTGATGAGCTGGATACATATAAAACGCTGCAGAGGCGAACCGAAAGCAGCATAAACGGACATTTGGTTTCGTCTGCGGAGAATACGCGGACGGGAGTAACCGAAAAAAACGGCAGCAGTTACTCGTATAAAATGAGCGTCGGCGAAGCTGAAGACATATGTGACGCAGTATTCTGTGTATATAAATATGAGGATGATATTTTCAGATGTACAGCCAGAGTTTATGATGTATCAATAAATGGAAACGAGCTTTCGGCGGTATATGATAACTCAGGGGCTTTTATGATCAATGATAACAGGAAGTATCCGTGTGTTCTGGAGATTGACGGAGACAGAAGACGGGTATGTATAGCGAAGGATAACGGAAAGAATGCATATGCTGCCGATTTTAAGCGTTATATCGTTTCTCTTGACAGCGGCGGCAGCATGATGGCAATTACGGCGGCGGATACGGATGCGCTTGCAGCAAAGGATGATTCTTCAATTAACAGCGGAGACCGTATATATGCGGTTATTGACGAGTATACCGAGGACAATTATCAGACATTCACCACACCTGATATTTTTTCGGTACATAATACGGAATTCGGGATTGAAAGGCTCAGCGGAAAGTATTACGGACGCTTTGAACTTATTAATCATTACGGATATGTTCAGTACTGTTCACCGACTGCGGAGATTGACTGCGGCGGTGAAGAAAATGATATATTGCATGAAAAAACGATATTGTCCGAAAAGACAAATTGTATAATTGCAGGCGGCAAAGCGCTTAAAGTGCCGTGCTCTGTGCCGGATATGGAGGATGAGGGCTTCAGGCTTACGGGAGAAGTGCAGACTCTGGGCTCAGGGGAGTCGTGTCTTATGACTATGCAGTGCGGCGCGGACTTTATAGATGTGACGATACAGAATTTCAGCACATCATCTGTCACTGCCGATAAGGGAATCGTTACCGGAATATCTGCTTCACACGGCAGCTGCGGAGGGCTTGCGGCAGGTATGTATCTTGATCCCGAAGGCGCTGATGAAATATATATAACGGCGCAAAGCATCAAATATATATATGAGCTTAACGAAAGCTCGGTGATACCGGATTTTCAAAACGGAGAACTTGCAATAAACGGACTGCATAATATTATACCGCATGATTACATTGTAATTGAAACGGATAAAAGCACGGGAGAGATATTAAAGACGACTGTCAACTGTGTGGAGGGATGCGCAATCCGCTCCGGAGGCATTTCAGGTCATTCGTATGAGTATTCCGCTCCGTCATCGGCGGGGCATGATCCGTATTCGTTTGTTATGAGCATAGACGGCAGTCTTTATGCACTGCCTGTTCCGGCAAAGGTGCTTATATCGGACGGATGGATGCTCTCGGACAATGCGGTGATAATTCCGTCAATGGGCTCTGCGGAGGCTGTATTTACAAGAGGCGGCAGGCGGTTTGCCGCGGAGCTTGTCAATTACGGTGCAGCTGCGGCTTATACGGAGGATTGTGCGGTATGCGGAATATATCTTGATTTTACCGAAAGCAGTACCGCCGAAACTGTGCTGTCAGGAGAAATTAATCTTTCGGATGCGGCGGAGAGCATCATGGCAGGCAGATACAAGGATGTATATAATAAGGCAAATCTGTTTATGAATTATAACGGAAGAATGCTTTATACATCGGGCAGCGAGATGAATCGTGACGGCCAGATCGAGATTACCGCAGAGAGCGCATATATTTATAAGAGGTATGACGGAATGCGGAGCATGAGCGTGTTTGACAGACTTGCCGGGTATTTTGTGTATTGAGGGAAAGGAGAAAAGGTGTGAGGAGATTAACTGCATTATTAGCAAGTACGGCAATTTTTCTGTCGTGCTTCACAGGTGTTTGTATCTCTGCTGAAAATATGGAAAGCAGGATACGGAGGCTGATAAGCGATAACCCTGTGTATGTGTCCGACGGCTCCGGGAATCTTGGATTAATGTCTGAGGAGGAGGCAAAGCTTAATGAAATAAAACGCATAAGTGATTTGTATGAGGTGTCGGCGGAGATAGTTTCCATATCAGCAGGTATGACAATAGACGACTGTATGGCTGTTGAGAAAGAGGTCAATCAATATATTGAGGAGGTTGCATCGGCTGATGAAAAGCTAGACACAAGCGGCATGAGCAGCACGGATGAATATAAGGAGCTTGTTTCAAACCGTACCATATTAAACGAAACTATTGATATGCAGCCGCCGCAAATTATCGGGGTAGATAACGTCTATCCCGATAAGGATTTCTGGGTAAGGGTTCATGTCATGTATAAAAGCAACGGCAACAGGGAGTTTTCTCTGAAGATGACCAATCTTACAGCCGGCGGGACGGCAGTGACAAAAACCGGCACAATATACAGCGGTTCATATAACAGTGATGTAAAGCTCAGCGCTTCAGGCTGCGCGGCGGGAGATGAAATTTCTATAACCGTTATTTATAAGGGAGTTACATACAGTACGCTTGAGGGATGTACCTTTATCGGATGTGTGCTGAAGGGTACGGAGACGGCAGCACCGACAGAGCAGCCTGAGTCAACTGCTGCACCGAAGCCGACTGATAATGCGGATATCAAATCGCTTGATGCTTATGAGGGTACATATTCCGCGTACGGAACCTCATCATGGTCCAGTGAAGAGGTGACGGCGGCAATTGAAGCGGGTATTGTGCCGAACAGTTTGCAGGGAGGTTATACAGAATATATTTCAAGAGAGGGCTTCTGTGAGCTTGCCGCAAAGGCGATAGAGGGGTATTCGGGGATTTCAATAGAGGAATACGCATCAATATATGGTACAAACGAGGCGTCCTTCATTGATACATCCGAGACGGTTATAAATGCGTGCGCCGTGCTGGGGATTGTAAACGGATTTGAGGACGGAACCTTCCGCCCGGATTATGTGATAACAAGAGAGCAGGCGGCGGCAATGCTTGCGCGCTGTGCGAGAAAGCTCGGACTTTCGGATAAGCCGGGGGTATTTATATTTAATGATAATGAACGCATAAGCGGGTGGGCGAGAGGTCATGTCAGGTATGTGAGGGCGAATGAAATCATGAACGGCGATGATGGCAACAATTTTATGCCGCATATGAGCTATACCGTAGAGCAGGCGATAATAACGTTTTACAGAATGTATAATAAACTGTGACTGATAGTGCGGGCAGAAATGCCCGCAAATTTTTTTTATAAAATACTTCACAAATCGATATATTTAGTGTATAATAAAGCATATACCATCATTTTGAATTACAGGGAGGGTTGGATATGCGGTGCGGAAGATGCGGAGCGGAGCTTGATGACGACGCAGTGTTCTGCTGTGAGTGCGGAGAGTTTGTCATGCGAGGTGAGGATCCGGATGAGGAAAGCCTTGCAGTGTCGGAGGGCGACGGCAAACGCAGGAGAAACCGTTCGGAGTTCTGGCTGTTTTTTGGGATAGCGGCACGCATTGTAATAGTGCTGGCAGGAATTATAGCCGTTATAGCCGGTTACCGCATTGCCTCAAAGCCCTCGGAGAAAAGCGGAATGTACAGACCCGATGCGGACGCATGGGAGGTTATGCGTCTGCATGAACACTTGCTCCCTTAGCTATATAATATAGGTATAGAACACTATTGCGGCGGCGGCAAGAGTAAGAAGCAGGATTATTACCGGGAGAAGCTGCTTGAGCGTACTGCGGGCAGCTGAGACACCGGAAGGCGCAGCAGTATAGGTTGGGGATGGATTGGGATAGCCTCCCATATGCAGCTCCGTTAAATAAAATCCGTCATCATCACGGGCGGCAACGGCGGTACTCTCCTCTTTGGTAAGCGGAGTATCGGAATCTGTGAAGGTGTCGGTAAATACAATATAATAGGCGGAATCGGAAATTTTTGATATGCTTTTTATTTCCTTGACATCGGTCGCAAAATAACCGCTGTAGCCGCCTGTATAGTAATAATAGCCGCCGCTGTAGCAATAGCCCAGCTCGGTGAGACGTGACACATCGGGATGCTCGGGCTTTATGCGGAATGCCCTGTACATGGCATCGTCGACGAAGGCGCTGTTAAGAAGCTTTTTATCTGCCGTACCGCCGGACTGCGGTGCAATATCCGAAAGAACAGTAAAATTTCTGTAGGTGTAGAGCATACGAAGCATAAGCTCATGTTCATTATATGAGCTGCTGTCATATTCGGTGATGTCTGCGCACGCCTTTAAAAGCAGAAGAAGCTGTTCTTTGTCCCCGGAGGAAATGTCCGCAGCAGATGAAGACTGAGGAGAAAGATAGAGTATTAACATAAAAAGAAGAACGAATATACGTTTCATAAAAATCACCCCGCGCTTATTCTGCCCGGAGCGTGACGAAAAAAGGCGGATTTTGTTGAATTAACGTATGGTAATTTGTACCTGCGTGTAAAATGCGGTGCAGCACTGCTTATAAATTAAATACAAAGGAAAGGTGAAGAAAATGATTACAAAAACAGTATCGGATTCAATGCACAAGGACATTGAGGCAATTATGTTTACAAAGCAGGAGATCAGCCAGCTCACGAATGAAATTGCCGCAAGGATCAACAAGGATTTTGAAGGAGAGGAAATTATTGCTGTAATTATTCTGAAGGGAAGCATAATGTTTGCAGCTGACCTTATAAGGTGTCTTACCATGAATGTTAAGCTTGACTTTATGCAGGCATCAAGCTATGGGAGCGGCACGGCATCATCGGGTGTTATAAACATAAAGAAGGATATGGACAGTGATATAAAAGGGAAGAACGTACTCATAATAGAGGATATTATCGACAGCGGCAGAACGCTTTCTCTTCTGAAGCAGGAGCTGCAAAGCCGCGGAGCGAAGACCGTAAGTATTGCGGCGCTTTTGTCAAAGCCGGAGCGCAGGGTTGTAGAGGTAGAGGTTGAGTACATAGGCGCGGAGATTCCCGATAAATTTGTTGTGGGCTATGGACTTGACTTTGATGAAAAGTACCGTCAGCTGGACTATGTTGGTATTCTGAAGCCGGAGGCATATATGTAAACGGCATATATGTTCGTACAATGTACGGTCTGCACTGAGAATGATTAAAACATACAGGCTTAATGCAGACCGTATAGTGCATATTCAATAAAAAAAGGGAATTTATAAAAAAAGACTTGACAAGCACCCCTGCCTGTGTTACAATATGGGTGATGAAAGAAGGGTTCTTTTTTTTTGCTGTGTTTTGAATACAGATATGAGCCCGAAATATATACATGGAGGTAGTTACAATGAGAGTTAAAATTACATTAGCTTGTCAGGAATGTAAGCAGAGAAATTATAACACAATGAAGAATAAGAAGAACGATCCTGACAGACTTGAGATGAACAAGTACTGCAAGTTCTGCAGAAAGCACACATTACACAAGGAAACAAAGTAATTGAACGTCGGGAACAGATAAGGAGTAGTAGTATGGCTGAGTCAAACGTTAAAGTTAAGAAGAAGCCTTTCTTCGCAAGAATGAAGAAGTATTTTAAGGATACCAAGGCTGAGCTTAAGAAGGTTACATGGCCTACAAAGGAGCAGCTTAAGAAAAATACACTTGTTATAGTTGTCTTCATTATTTTGATAGGTATTTTCCTTGCCGTTTTTGATGTGATATTCTCATTGGCAGCATCCTTATTGACTAATATACTGTAATTTCAGCAGAAATGTTTGTCGAAAGGAGCGGTCTGTATGGAAGAGGTTGCTAAGTGGTATGTAGCTCACACATATTCCGGATATGAGAATAAAGTAAAAGAAAGCATAGAAAAGACGGTTGAGAACCGCGGACTTTCGGATCTCATCATGGACGTTAAGGTTCCTGTTGAGGATGTAATAGAAAAACGCGGCGATAAGGAAAAGGTTGTTCAGAGAAAAATTTTCCCCGGCTATGTTGTGATTAAGATGATTATGACAGATGAAAGTTGGTATGTTGTCCGTAACACACGCGGTGTTACAGGCTTTGTGGGTCCCGGCTCAAAACCGGTTCCGCTCTCGGAAGCCGAGGTTGAGAAAATGGGCGTTGAAGAGATTCGACGTGCCGAGATCAAGTTCAGAAAGGGCGATTTGGTTGAAATCAAATCAGGTCCGATGGAAGGTTTTTCCGGAAACATAGACACAATCGATCAGGAAACAGGAAAACTTTCGGTTATTGTTTCGATGTTCGGCCGCGAAACACCTGTATCAATAGATTATACACAGGTTAAAGCGGTGGATTGATTGATATTATTTAAGATTGTATAGGGTCATCAGACTCTTATATGATACAGGCGCACAAAGCGCCGTCCCTCTGGAAACAGTGGGAGGACAGGTTATGTCCGATTTTACCACATATAGCGCAATGCGCTTTAAAATTTAAGGAGGTGGCCGTAATGGCACAGAAGGTAGCAGGTTATATTAAATTACAGATTCCCGCCGGCAAAGCTACACCGGCACCACCGGTTGGTCCTGCATTGGGTCAGCATGGTGTAAACATTATGCAGTTCACAAAGGAATTTAACGAAAAGACAAAAAATGACGCGGGTCTTATCATTCCGGTAGTTATTACCGTATACGCTGACCGTTCATTCTCATTCGTTACAAAGACTCCGCCGGCTGCGGTACTCATCAAGAAGGCTTGCAAGATTCAGAGCGGTTCAGGTGTTCCGAACAAGACAAAGGTTGCAACCATTTCAAAAGAAGATCTCAAGCAGATTGCACAGACAAAGATGCCGGATCTTAACGCTGCAACGGTTGAAGCTGCTATGAGTATGATTGCAGGTACTTGCAGAAGCATGGGCGTAGTAGTAGGCGATTGATACAATCAAGAGTTAGAGTTAAAGTAAACGGTGGGAGGGAGTATTTCCCGCTTAACCACGAAGGAGGATTTTAAAATGTTCAGAGGTAAAAAGTATAAGGACAGTGTTAAGCTCGTTGATAAGTCAAAGCTTTATGACACTGATGAAGCTATGAAGCTTGTTACAGAGACAGCAAAGGCAAAGTTTGATGAAACTGTAGAAGCTCATATCAGACTCGGCGTTGACTCACGTCACGCTGACCAGCAGGTAAGAGGCGCAATCGTTCTTCCTCACGGTACAGGTAAGTCAGTAAGAGTTCTTGTTTTCGCTAAGGGCGCTAAGGCTGAGGAAGCTAAGGCAGCAGGTGCTGACTATGTAGGCGAGATGGATCTCGTTCAGAAGATACAGGGTGAGAACTGGTTTGATTTCGACGTTGTTGTTGCAACTCCGGATATGATGGGTGTTGTAGGACGTCTCGGACGTGTTCTCGGTCCTAAGGGTCTTATGCCGTCACCGAAGGCAGGTACCGTTACAATGGATGTAACAAAGGCTGTTAAGGAAATAAAGGCAGGTAAGATTGAATATCGTCTTGATAAGACGAATATTATCCACTGCCCGATCGGTAAGGCATCATTCGGCGCTGAGAAGCTTGCAGAGAATTTCAATGCTCTTGTAGGTGCCGTAATAAAGGCTAAGCCGTCAGCAGCAAAGGGTCAGTATCTCAGAAGCGTAGTAATTGCTTCAACAATGGGCCCCGGAATAAAGATTAATCAGGCTAAATTAAGCTAAAAAATCTTAAATATTTTTAATTTAATACTTGACAACTTATAAAATATATGTTATTATATATTAGTTGACAGACCGTAGACAGTCGGCAGGGTGAAAGCCCGTAAGACCAACCGAGGTATTGAATTGATAAGAATTCATGGCTCTTTGCGTCTACGGCAAAGAGCCTTTAATATTTTTTAAAGGCATAAACCAAACATCAGGAGGTGAAAATTTATGCCAAACGCACAGGTTTTAGAAGCTAAGAAGGCGCAGGTTGCTGAGGCAGCAGAGCTCATAAAGTCAGCGCAGACAGGTGTTCTGGTTGACTACAGAGGTCTTAATGTTGCTGAGGATACCGAGCTCAGAAATAAGCTTCGTGAAGCAAACATCAAGTATTTTGTTATTAAGAACAAGATATTGAAGCGCGCAGTTGAAGAAGTAGGTATTGAGGGTCTTGACGAGGTTCTTCACGGGCCTACAGCTTTAGCAGTATCAGATGAGGATGCAGTTGCTCCGGCAAAGGTTCTTGCTGATTTTGCAAAGACAAACGATAAGCTTGAACTGAAGGGCGGCTTCATGGACGGCGTTGCAATGAGCCTTGACGAGGTTAAGAAGCTTGCGGCAACACCGAACTTCGAAACATTGATAGCAAAGATGATGGGCAGCATGCAGTCACCTATCAGCGGCTTAGTAAGATTGTTAAATACTATTGCTGAAGGCGGCGAGGAAATAGCTGATCTTATCGCTAAGAAGGCTGCAGAAGCACCTGCAGAGGAAGCACCGGCTGAAGAAACACCGGCAGAATAATTAATCTTAAAGGATTAAACAACAAACCAAACAAATTTGATATTAACATTCAATAGGAGGAAAATAAAATGGCAGATTTAAATGCAATTCTTGATTCAATCAAGGAACTTAAGTTACTGGAAGTAGCAGAGCTTGTAAAGCTTATGGAAGAAGAGTTCGGCGTAAGCGCAGCAGCTCCGGTTATGGTAGCAGGCGCAGCTGAAGGCGGCGCAGCAGCAGCTGAGGAAAAGACAGAGTTTGACGTATACCTTGCTGAGGTTGGTGCATCAAAGATGAACGTTATTAAGGCTGTTAAATCACTCACAGGTCTTGGTCTTAAGGAAGCTAAGGCTGCAGTAGACGGCGCTCCGGGCGTAATTAAGGAAGCTGTTCCGACTGAGGAAGCTCAGAAGATGAAGGAAGAGCTCGAGGCTGCAGGCGCTAAGATCGAATTGAAGTAATCCACTCTCGGTAATATTTGTAAGACAAAGCTTGTCACAATAAATTAATTAAATGCAGCGGGGAGGCTTTAAAATGCTGATTGATTTATCATCAATAATCAAGGTTATGGGTGCAAAGATCGAGCTTGACGGTGATGTCGGTTTTGACAACGCACAATTCCTTGGAGAAACATATCGCTTTCCCGAACCGTTAAAAATTAATGGTGAGATATACAATAACGGTAAGTCACTTGTGCTTGCCGCACGGGTGACAGGATCGATGAAAACCGAATGTGCGCGCTGCTTAAAGGAGATAGATGTTGATGTGGATTATGAAATCCATGAGCTTCTGTCTCGTGTTGAGGACGGCGCTGACCCCAAGGATGAGGATATAATTCTGTTTGAGGGATATGAGGTGGAGTTGGATGATATAGCTGCGGATAATTTCCTGATGAATGTATCGGGAAGGTATCTCTGCAAGGAGGATTGCAAGGGACTTTGTTCCGAATGCGGTCATGACCTTAACGAGGGTGACTGCGGCTGTAACCGTGATGTTATCGACCCGCGTTGGCAGGCGTTAGCCGATATACTTAATCAGCAGAAGAATTCTGAGGAATAATCGGCTGAGTAGAAATAGAGTGTTGTTATTTTAATTGGAGGTGTAATCAATGGCAGTACCTAAGAATAAAGTTTCAAAAGCCAGAAGAGATAAGAGACGTGCAAACTGGAAGCTCACTGCTCCGAATTTGGTAGAGTGTCCGCAGTGCCACGCTCTCAAGCTGCCTCATAGAGTTTGTCCGGAATGCGGACAGTACAAGGGTAAGGAAATTATCAAGATTGAGGACTGATTTCCGGCTTGTGAATATGTTTATACAGACCGTTCCTGTTGCGGAGCGGTCTTTTTTTTTGTTGTTTTTATCCATAATTCACCTCAAGAAATGTTATTTTTTTCTCAACCCCCTCGCATCGACTATCAATGTACGGTGTATAATCATTATAGCATATAACATTTCCAAATGCAAGACAGTGTTCCGGTAACTTAACCATCCTGCTCTTTTTATATAAAATTTTTTTTCGCTGCGGTTGAATTATTATGTCAAATATGATATACTGGATTATATAAAAGCAACGGGAGGAAGATATTATGGCATCAGACAATGAATTACTGGTTCTTATTTATGAAAATATACAGAAAACACTTAATCAGATAAAGGACAGCCGCGTTGTTATCCAGGCTCTTGCAAACCGTGTAGGCACTCTTGAAACGACGGTGGCAAGCATGGAGAAAGGCACCGCCGATATAAGGGAAAGACTTGAATTTGTGGAGGAAACTCTTACGGCTCTTAACGACACGGTATATAAGAGAACCGGGGAGCTTGCATCTTCAGCAGCGGGTGCGGCGGAGGCTGTGAACGCAATGCGCGGTACACTTGACAGGGTAACAAATCCTTCAATACTTACAATAAGCAATGCGCATACGGCAACAAAGGAGGCGGTTCGTGATTTAAAATCCGTTCACAACCGTGTTATGGATGAGTTTGAACAGTATAATCTTCGTCTTGCAAGGGCAGAGGATGCAATAGAAAGACTGATTAAAAAGCAGCTGCTGACAGAAGCGCCGGCCGTAATATCAGAGAGTGAGGGAAAGAACGATGCAGAATGATTGTATCGAAATACGGGATCTTGTGGTATTTGCAAATCACGGTGTTCTGCCGGAGGAAAAGACAATGGGGCAGAAGTTTGTAATTTCACTGCGGCTATATGCGGATATGAGCGAGGCGGCGGCAGCAGATGACATTAACCGTGCGGTCAATTATGCCGAGGTATGCGCATATGTTACCGAATTTACAAAGACAAACAGATGCAGGCTTATTGAGGCGGCGGCGGAAAGTATTGCAAACGCTCTGCTTATAAGATATTCAATGCTCAGCATGGTTGAGGTAACACTCAAAAAACCGTGGGCTCCTATCGGTCTTCCTCTTGACAGGGTTGCGGTTCATATAAGCCGTAAAAGAAGCACGGCATATATCGGTATAGGATCAAATATAGGAGATAAAAAGGCATATCTCGACTTTGCTGTCAGTGCTTTAAGGGCAAATGAATATTGTACGGTAAAAAAAGTTTCCGAATATATTGTTACGGCGCCGTACGGCGGAGTAGAGCAGGATGATTTTTTAAACGGGTGTATTGAGTTGGAAACTATATTGTCTCCTCATGCTCTGCTTTCGCTGCTGCATGAAACAGAAAACAAGGCGGGCAGAGAACGCACAGTGCACTGGGGACCGCGAACATTGGATATGGATATACTGCTGTATGATGATATGGTGATGCATGATGATGTTCTGACGATACCTCATCCGGAAATGGCAAAGCGTGAATTTGTTTTAGCGCCGCTTGCTGAGCTTGCGCCGTATGCTTATAATCCTGTAGTAAAGGATTATGCAGTGAATATGCTTGAAAGGGTGAGGTCGGATGGTAACTCCTGATTATTATGATAAATTCAGGTGTATAGGCGGAGAATGTGTTCATAACTGCTGCCGCGGCGGCTGGGAGATTGAGGTTGATGATGAGGCAATCAGCCGGTTTGGTGAAATTGAGGGTGAGTTCGGCGAGAGGGTGAGAGCGTCAATCAGTGATGAAAATATATTCATACACCGTGACGGCTGCTGTCCCTTACTGAGTTCGGACGGCTGGTGTGAAATGGCTTTGAGAGGACACGAGCTGTGTGTGGTATGTGATGAATACCCAAGATTCACCGAGTCATGGGAGGGTTATTCCGAGCGAGGAATTTCACTTTCCTGTGAGGCTGCGGATGAAATTATTCTGAATAATACAGATAAGGTAAGACTTATCGGAAGAGGCGGGGAATGTTCACATCCGATCTTCACATTTATTTACAGTGCGCGAGAGAAGATATTTGCGATATTGCAAAATCGTGATATGGATATATTCAAACGCATGAGGCTTGCTCTTGACTATGCCTGCGAGCTTCAGGACAGAATTAACGAAAATAATTATGCTCACTTTGAATACGAACCGCAGGACTGCTTTAGCGGGCATGAGAGCCTTGAATATTTCATAAACTTTATAAGCGGGCTTGAAAACCTTTATCCGGCATGGAAGGATATGCTTGCGCGAGTTGCTGAGCATGAGAAAGACAAACCGCGTCATATTGTGGATTCGATAAAAGGGGAGCAGCTTGCGGTTTATTTTGTGTATCGTTATTTGCTGAAGGCTGCCTTTGACTGCGAGGTGCTTGACAAGATGAAGCTTGCGGTTCTCAGCAGCATGACAATTATTGCTCTGGAGAATACGTTGGGCGATTTATCGGAATGTGCGAGAATGTATTCGATTGAAATAGAGCATGATGAGGATAATATTGAGGCGATATATGATGAGTTCCTTTTTGGTGAGGAGCTGTCGTTTGACAATGTTATAAACATGATTGATTGAGTCTGTGCGCCGCATTGGAACGGGACACAGACATCAGCTATGTATAGAAGAGATGAAACAGAGAGTGGCATTTGAGTTAACAGTAGAAAGGATATATAAATACTTATGGATTTTTCAAATGAACAGACAGAGCGTTATTCACGTCACCTGATTTTGAAAGAGATCGGACCGGAGGGGCAGAAAAAGCTGCTTGACAGCAGTGTACTGGTTATAGGCGCGGGTGGACTCGGCTCTCCGGCAGCTCTGTATCTTGCAGCTGCCGGTGTGGGAACAATAGGCATTGTGGATGCTGACGAGGTGGATTTGTCCAACCTGCAGCGTCAGATTCTTCATTCAACAAATGATGTCGGCAGGGCAAAGGTGCTGTCGGCAAAGGATACAATTGAAGCCTTGAATCCCGATGTCAGGGTGAATGCCTATCATATCTTTGTCGGCGCGGACAATATTTTGGATATGATAAAGGATTATGATTTTATAATTGATGCAACAGATAATTTTTCGGCAAAATTTTTGATAAATGATGCCTGTGTTATGGCAAAGAAGCCGTTTGTGCACGCCGGTGTAATACGATTTCAGGGACAGCTTATGACATATGTACCCGGAAAGGGACCGTGCTACCGATGTGTTTTCCGTGAACTGCCGCCTAAAGATGCAGTTCCGACCTCTGGGCAGGTAGGTATTTTCGGTGCAACGGCCGGCATAGTGGGAAGTCTTCAGGCAATGGAGGCGGTTAAGTATATCCTCGGAGAGGGCGGACTGCTTACGGGGTATATGCTGACAGTGGATGCGCTGAAGATGGAGTTCAGAAAAATAAAACTGCCAGATAGTGTAAATGATTGTCCGGTATGCGGAGAAAATCCGACTGTTCGTGAGCTTTGCGATTATGAACAGAGCGAATGTGAGGCATATAAGGAATGGTATGCCGGGCTGTAATAAAATATAAAAATTGAAAGGAGTAAGTACATATGGGATTATTAAAGGCAGCGTTTGGTGCAGCGGGAGGAGTTCTCGCCGATCAATGGCGTGATTATTTCTATTGTGACAGCCTGGAGGCTGATGTCCTTGTTGCCAAGGGTGAAAAGAGAACAGGAAAAAGAAGCTCAAACAAACGCGGGGAGGATAATATTATTTCAAACGGCTCAGTTATTTCCGTAAATGACGGTCAGTGTATGATCATTGTTGAGCAGGGAAAGGTGGTTGACATCTGTGCGGAGCCGGGAGAGTTTGTCTATGATGCAGGTACGGAGCCAAGTATTTTCTACGGAAACCTGGGAGAAAATATCAAGAAAAGCTTTGCCCTGATCGGAAAGCGTTTTACCTTCGGCGGTGATACGGGCAAGGACCAGAGAATCTATTACTTTAATACCAAGGAGATAATAGGAAATAAATACGGCACACCATCTCCGGTGCCGTTCAGAGTTGTGGACAATAATGTCGGACTTGATGTGGATATTTCCATCCGCTGTCACGGAGAATATTCCTATAAGATAACGAATCCTCTTCTGTTTTATACAAATGTGTGCGGCAATGTTGATGATGTTTACCTTCGTGAGGCTATAGACAGCCAGCTCAAAACCGAGCTTCTCACAGCGCTGCAGCCGGCGTTTGCAAGAATTTCAGCCATGGGTATCCGTTACAGCTCTCTTCCGGCGCATACAAAGGAGATCGGCGATGCTTTAAATGAAGAGCTTTCGGCAAAATGGAGAGATTTAAGAGGTATTGAAATAGTCGTATTCGGAGTATCATCAGTGAATGCATCGGAGGAAGATGCAAAGATGATAAAGGAGCTGCAGAGAAATGCGGCTTTCAGAAATCCGACAATGGCGGCGGCGCATATGGTAGGAGCTCAGGCTCAGGCTATGCAGGACGCGGCAAAAAATCAGAGCGGCATGGGTGCAATGGGCGGCTTCTTCGGCATGAACATGGCTCAGAATGCGGGCGGAATGAATGCAGCAAATCTGTATGCTATGGGGCAACAGCAGGTTCCGCAGCAGTCCGTTCCGTCGGGCTGGAGCTGTGTGTGCGGTCAGAACGGAAACACCGGAAAGTTCTGCATAAACTGCGGTAAACCGCAGCCGTCGGCAGATGGCTGGACCTGTTCCTGCGGAGCGGTAAACAAGGGCAGGTTCTGCGGAAACTGCGGAAGCCCAAAGCCGATGGCTGCTCCGCTGTATAAGTGTGATAAGTGCGGCTGGGAGCCGGAGGATCCGGCACATCCGCCGAAATTCTGCCCGGAATGCGGTGATATATTTGATGACAATGATAAACAATAAAAGGAAACCGGTTTAAAGAATAATTAAGTTAGGAGTGGTATATTTGGCTGTATTGCAGGAATATAAATGTCCTTGCTGCGGGGGCGCAATTTCCTTCGACAGTAAGCTGCAGAAGATGAAATGCCCGTTTTGCGATACTGAGATGGACGTGGAGGCGCTGGCGGCATATGACAGCGTATTGAAGGACGAGGATAAACAGACAAACGATATGACGTGGGACGTATCTGCCGGAGCAGAATGGGAGGACGGCGAAACGGACAGATTTAAAATCTATGTCTGCAATTCATGCGGCGGAGAGATTGTTGGCGATGAGAATACAGCTGCCGCGGCCTGTCCCTACTGCGGTAATCCCGTTGTAATGATGGGGCAGTTCTCGGGCGGGCTGAAGCCGGACTGCGTAATTCCGTTTAAGCTGGACAAAAAAGCGGCTAAGGAAGCGCTGAAGAAGCACTGTATGCATAAAACTCTGCTGCCGAAGGTGTTCAAGGACGAAAATCATATCGACGAGATTAAAGGGCTGTATGTTCCGTTCTGGCTTTTTGACGCCGATGTTGACGCAAATGTTCGATATAGGGCTACAAAGGTGCGCAGCTGGAGAACAGGTCGCTATGAGTATACGGAAACAAGCTTTTATTCACTTATACGCGGCGGCTCAGTCAGCTTTGCTCATGTTCCGGTTGACGGCTCAACAAAGATGCCCGATGATCTTATGGAATCAATAGAGCCGTTTGATTTTTCGGAGGCTGTGGATTTTCAGACCGCATATCTGGCAGGCTATATGGCAGATAAATATGATGTGGACGATAAGCAGAGCATAGAAAGGGCTAACGAGAGAATCAAAAAGAGTACGGAGGAGGCGTTTGCCGTTCAGTCGCATTATACATCTGTTACTGCGGAAGCATCAAATATATCTCTGAGAAACGGATGCTCAAAGTATGCACTGTATCCGGTTTGGATTCTTAATACGACATGGCGTGGGAATAAATACACATTTGCCATGAACGGACAGACCGGAAAGCTTGTGGGCGACCTGCCTCTGGATAAGGGTGCATTGTGGAAATGGCGGCTTGCTCTGTTCGGTATATCGGGAGCTTTAGCCCTTGCATTTACATATCTGATGTGGCTGATATAAGGAGGAGGTGCTTGTATATGAAAAAACGAATTTCAGCTGTTTTATTTATGCTGCTGATGAGTATTTCCTTTGCGGTTACGTCTTTTGTGTCGGGTACGGAAGCATTGGCAGAGGTGAATAATGCAGAAATACCGGGTTCGGTTATAGGCGAAAATAACACAATTATTCTCGGCACGCGCGCTGCGGTGGCGGATATGGCAGATGTTCTGAGTGAGGACGAGGAGAACGCGCTGACCGCAAGGCTGGATGAGCTGCGCCAAAGGCAGCGGCTTGATGTTGCAGTGGTGACCGTGAATACACTGGACGGCAAGACTGCGGAGGAATATGCCGATGATTTTTACGATTATAACGGCTACGGCTGCGGTGATGATTATGACGGGATTCTTCTGCTTATCAATATAGCACCCGACGGCTCATATACCTCCGGAAACGGCCGAATCTCAACTCATGGCAGAGGTATTGATATATTTACCGATAAAGGTATTCAGTATATCGGCAGCCGGATCACGCCTGCGCTTCTGGAGGGTTCATACAGTGAGGCTTTCGATGAATATATTACACTCTGTGATGAATTTATTGAACAGGAGAAAACCGGTAAGCCTTATGATGCGGATAATCTTCCGAAAGGAGAATTCCCTCTCAGAAAGAATTTGTGTATTGCCCTTATATCGGGTGCTGTGATAGCTTTCATGATTACGGGATTTATGAAGAGCAAGCTGAACACCGTTCGGTTCAATCCTACCGCATCCGATTATATGAAGGACGGCAGTCTTAATATAACCGAGTCGAGGGATATATTATTATATACTCATATAGATAAGCGGGAAATAAAGAATGACAGCAGCTCCGGAGGTTCAAGCACACATACCTCATCCTCCGGCGAAACACATGGCGGGGGAAGCTTCTGAATACAATAAATCAGCTCTGAAATGATATTTCTTAAAAAATGTTGACATACTGCAAAAAAAGTGATATAATTTTTCATATAGGATAAGTATGAATTAGTTGTCTGCGCAGTTAAGCGCTTTGCAGACGCTGGGATAAGTATAAATACAATGGAAACCGAGGAGATAAAAGCTTATGAAAATATCAACAAAGGGCAGGTATGCAATACGCTTGATGCTTGACATTGCACAGCATTCAGACGGAGGGAATGTATCATTAAAGGATGTTTCCAAGCGTCAGAATATATCGCTGAAGTATCTGGAACAGATAGTCAATATGCTGAGCAAGGCAGGCTTTTTGAGAAGTCAGAGGGGATCGCAGGGAGGTTACAAGATGCTGCGGCGTCCGGAGGCATATACAATAGGAGATATTCTTAGAGTGACGGAGGGGGGACTGGCTCCTGTGTCGTGTCTTGAGGATGAAGTGAATCGATGTCCGAGAGTGGGAATGTGTCCCACCATAAAGCTATGGGAAGGGCTGTATGATACGGTAAACAAGTATCTGGACGGAACTACCATTGCGGATCTTATGAACAATGCGGAAGAAAACAATGAGGATTTCTGCTATTATATTTAATATCTCATACAAAACAAGGATGCCGGCGGCATCCTTGTTTTATATGTTCATTGCGTCAAGAGCTGTGATATATTCAAGAGTCGGGATAAATTCGTAATTGTGAGGTGTTCCCCGGAATACCGGTCTGCCCCCCTTGTATGCAGCAACCTGCGTCATGGGGAACTGCTGCCAGCTCTCATCATCAAGCGGCTGAGTGGAAAATATAAATCCATCGGCTGTTTCCTTATACACAAGTGTATTTTTCATGTTTTTATGCACGAATAAAAGCTCCCCGTCATAAATCATGAAATTCAGCTTGTTTCTGGGCGCAAGCGTCACAGCCGCTTTATCTATAATACGGCATCGCTGTATAGTCGTAAGCGGTGCGTTGTTAAGCATGATATTTTTATCTATTTCATCAAGCAGATACAAGAATATACGTTCGGAATCCGTGTCACCGCACTGTTCCGAAAGATATTTTGCAAGATGAATGCCCGAATAAATTGTTCCGTTGTGTATGAGCGTCCAGCGCCTGCCGGAGGCGTCAAAGCCTGTGTATGGATGGCAGTTGTCGTATTTCATGCCGCCTACGGTTGCGAGACGGATATGAGCAAGGAGATTGGTCTGCGGCTTTGTTCCGCGTATTGTTTGGCTGATGATACGGCTTCCCGACGCGCATACCGCTTCCTTTATGATCTCTGTTTTTTCGTCCTGCTCACGCATGATTCCCCAGCCGTGAGGATGCCGTACACTGTGACTGTAAAAGGTTTTCAGATATTCTCTGACATCAATGGGGCTTTTTGTACTGATCCCGAATAGTTCACACATTCATATATCACCTCCGTGTCTTTTTGCAAGCTCAAGCATCGAATCATTAAAATTTCCGATAAGCTTATCGTATACCGTAACACAGTAACGTGTATTTTGTGTTATTTTTTTCTTCTGTAAATCTATATTTTCCACAATCTTGGGGAAATCTTTAAAATATGCGCTCATATCGCTAAGAATACTCAGCGCTGCATCCTTTGCCGGATAATTATCAATCGTTATTTCCGACAGATTGTATCTCGCTGCTGCCTGATGGTTCATCACGGCAGCTCTCTGCAGCTCCGGGGTGAACACAAAATCCGGCAGTCGGAGCAGATAAATCAGATAATAATGCGTGAATTCAAGATCCTCCCGGAATATTCCGAGACGGGAGAGAGGATTCAAATCAAACATTCGCAGTTCAATGTGATCTGCTCCGCTTTCCATAAGCCCTTCAACGCTGTATCTGCCCTTGGGCTTCAGACGCACGGGAAGGTACAGCTCTCCTGCGGAAAATAAAGCTCCTTTAGTGATGTAATTATCAACGGATTCGATATATGTATACAGATCAGTATAATCAAGCACGGGGACAAACTGATTCCAGTAGCCCTTATCTCCGCTGCGCCGTGAGGAATAACCGTCAAAGCCGCTGCCGGCAAGCTTGCCGCCGTCTAATGATAAATCATAGACGGGACTTGCCGCGGTGAGCAGCAGAGGCAGCCAGCTGTATCTGAAGGCCTGCTTCAGAAGACGGAAGTAAAGCGCGTTTTTGAAGTCTGTATAGCTTTCATTTCCGTTGTAAAGCGATTTTATAAGCTCCTCTGAAAAGGAAAAGTTGAAATGTATTCCCGAATACAGCATAAGACGCTTTCCGTAGCGTCGTTCCAGAGCCAGTCTGTAATCGTGCTTGAATGCCTTTTCACCATGATATTTTGCGATCGGAATATCTCTTTCGGAGTCTATATGCGGAGGATTGCTGTTCATCCACATATATTCTCCCATCTCCGAGAGCACTGTGCGCGCTTGATTATCTAAATGCTCCAATACCTGCATCAGCCTGTCTATGCTGCCGCATACGGGCGTAATCAGCTCCAGCTGATTTTCACAGAAATCGCGATCAAGGTATTTGTTATCCTCAAACGGATGCGGCGTCTTGGCAAGCCTGCCGTCATTGGCGATGCGCAGAGTTTCACGTTCCAGACCGAACCGCCCGTCAAATATATATTCATTTGTCAGATTCAATTTTCACCACTCCTATACCATAGAATATTCCCTGATATAATATTCCTGAGTTTTACCGTGCGCTATGCCGTCAAGCATCCTTTTGGCGGGGTTTGTAAGCGTCTTTGCACGCTCGTAAAGCGGCTTAAGAAATGCCTCCTCATTCATGCCTCGCTGCTTAAGACCGGATGCGCAGAGATCAAGTATGCGCAGAAGAACCTGTGTAAGCTTTGCCTTATCAATAAAGTCGGGCAGAGTTTTTTTAGACAGCAGTCTCTGCAGCTCCGATGCGCTGTAGCCGTGTGAATATATAACATTATCGGCATTGAGAAGCCCCTGCAGCTCCTGCACGCGCTCAAGCAGTCCTATATGAAATGCCGCGACGGTCATACTGTCGTGTATGGGCTGACAGCACATACTGCGAAATTCTATTGTTCCGCGGTAGGTGAGATCCTCAAACTTAAAGGTCCTCAGATGATCCAAATCCTCTATACACGGTTTAAATTCAATGCTTTGATATTCTTTTCCGTCAAAGTATTCGCCCCGTACCTTATCAAGCTTGAGGTAATCATTTATCGGTATAGGGGTAAAATTAATATATCTGCCGTTTCTGACGGTGCAGTAGATGCTTGTCGATTTAATATATTCCACAAGGTCGTCTATGTCCTTAAGCTCATATTCAAACATCCCTATATTATGCGGATTATAGCCTTGCATACTACGCTCCCAGAGCATATTGCGGGCGCACAGCAGCTCCGGCTCATCGGGCAGCACCGAGTTTGCAAACAACAGCGACTTGAACGGCTCCAGCTTGCCGAATGTGTTTATTACCGGGATCAGATCGTCATAGAAAATATCAATCTGTACCTGTGAGGCACTCGTAAAAGTGCCGAAGGCCGGAAAGCTGTGAAACGCAAAGCCGCCGTCATTATATTTCCTATATGAGTGAAGGTGATGGTAAAGCATTCTGTAACGCTCATTCTGTATAGGCTCATTGCGGTTTATATTATAGTATGGATTAATACCCATACCGGTGAGCGTGTAATTATAATCGGCAAAGAAGTCGTTTATAAACGTATAGTATCTGTCAAAGCGTTCTTTGATCTGATACAGATTTCTGCCCTTGCCCAGCGACAGCTCAAGATTTGAATAGCAGCAGTCAAAGGAAAGGTCATCGCCCGTAGCGTCATCCTGCATGGAGTTTATATTCCCAAGGGCGTCCCGACCGATTGCGCGGAAGCCGAAACGCTCGCGGAAAGCGGCAGCCATTTTAAAGACTATGTTCTCATCAACCGGCTTCCTGTTAAGATTTACAACGGGCATTTCAATTTCGATTCCTATAAATCTCTTTGTTTTGGATTTTGTAGGGGTAATGTATTTTTCGTATACTGCATTATCTATTACGCTTTGTTCCATACTTCATTCTCCTGTAAAAACAATCATATTCCAATAAATCCTATAGATTTAATATGATATATTATACATCCATTGAATACGATTGTCAATAGAAATTTTTTTGTTTCTCTTATTTTATACATTAATCACTAAATAAAAACAAAAGTACTTGATTTTTTTTGCATATTATGTTATGATATGTATATAAAGAAAGATATTGAGGAAAATAGTACGGAGTATTAGAGATGCGTATTGACCAAATTGCTTATGATAAGAAGCATGGAAAACAACAGAAAAGAAATATTGGAATATTCAGGAACAGATATTTACTGATCGCAGATGCTGCAATGATTGTGGTGGCTTATTTTATTTCAATCATGCTGATAAATGATATATATGCCACATTAGATATTATGGTAGCAAATATAGCGAGTCTTGCTGTCTGCGCCGCTGCTTTTATTGCGGTGCTGTATTTTATGGGGTTTTATACTGTGCTGTGGATACACAGCGGCACGAGGGATTATCTGCATCTTTGTGCCGGATGCTTCATTGCATCGGTTATATCGGTACTGATTAATTCATTTTGCTTCAGAGAGCTTTATTTTAAAATTGATATTTGCGCCGCCTTAATTGCGACAGTGGAGATTATAGGTCTGCGTATGGGCGTGCGCTGCGTGAATAATCTGTATATGGGACATTTAACATCAGGCGGAAGCCGAAAGCGGCTGATGATAGTAGGCGCAGGCTCCTCGGCAACGCTTATGCTCAAGGATATGGATAATAATATAAATCTGAATTATGATGTTGTATGCTTTATAGACGATGACCCGAATAAAAGGAAATTAACAATTCACGGTGTCCGCGTTATGGGCAACAGGAACGACATTAAGCGTATCGCAAGGGAAAAGGCTATAGACGAGATCATTATCGCGCTGTCATCGGCGGACTTCAAGGACAGAAAGGAAATTATAGAAATCTGTAACGAAACAGACTGCAAGGTCAAGATTCTGCCGAGTATCGATCAGATGATTGATGAGAGCGGCTCATACGGAAAAATAAGAGACGTTCAGATCGAGGACTTGCTGGCACGGGAGCCGGTCAGGCTGAATAACAATGATATAAAGGGTTATATAGAGGATAAGGTCATACTTGTAACAGGCGGAGGCGGTTCGATAGGCTCTGAGCTGTGCCGTCAGATAATGAGATTTAATCCGAAGAGACTGATCGTTCTTGACATATACGAAAATAACGCATATGATCTTCAGATGGAGCTTAACCGCCGGTACCCTGACAACAAGCCCGAGGTAGTGATTGCATCTGTTCGCGACAGGGACAGAATAGAGGATATATTCCGTATTTACCGACCGTATATCGTGTTTCATGCCGCAGCTCATAAGCATGTTCCGCTCATGGAGGACAGCCCGGGCGAGGCGGTAAAGAACAACGTATTCGGTACATATAATGTGGTGCAATGCGCCGATAAATACGGAGTAAAACGCTTTGTTATGATTTCAACCGACAAGGCGGTTAATCCTACAAATGTCATGGGTGCGACAAAGCGCATCTGTGAAATGATAGTGCAGTGCGCGCAGAATAACAGCAGGACTGAATTTGTTGCAGTGCGGTTTGGAAACGTACTTGGTTCTAACGGAAGCGTTATTCCTTTATTTAAAAAGCAGATTGAGGAGGGCGGCCCCGTAACTGTAACCGACAAGCGTATGACACGATTCTTTATGACAATACCGGAGGCTGCTCAGCTTGTACTGCAGGCGGCAAGCAGCGCAAAGGGCGGGGAGATTTTTGTGCTTGATATGGGACAGCCTGTGAAAATTTATGATCTGGCTAAGAATCTTATAAGACTTTCAGGATATAAGCCGAATGAGGATATAGAAATTGTTGAATGCGGACTCAGACCGGGTGAAAAGCTTTATGAGGAGCTGCTTATGGACGAGGAGGGGCTGACGAACACAAGCCACAATAAGATATTTATCGGCAAGCCGATTGATATTGACAGGAATAAGCTGAACATAATTCTTGACAGTCTGCATGCCGTTGCCGAAAGCGATGATCCTGAGCGTATAAAGAATGCCGTTGCCGAAGCGGTTCCTACATATGTGAGAAAAAAGGCGCAGTGAGCGGAAACTCCTGCGCCTTAGACTTTATATATGATTGATCATGCTTGCAAGATAACCGGCGCCGAAGCCGTTGTCGATATTTACAACGCTTACGCCTCCCGCGCATGAGTTAAGCATTGAAAGAAGCGCGGAAAGTCCCCCAAAGGATGCGCCGTATCCGATGCTTGTGGGGACAGCGATAACAGGACAGTCGGCAAGACCGCCTATAACGCTTGCAAGAGCGCCCTCCATTCCCGCAACCGCTATTATAACGCGTGCGCGAAGAATATCGTCCGAATGGGCGAAAAGACGGTGTATTCCCGCAACGCCCACATCATAAATTCGTATGATTTTGTTACCAAGTGCTTCAGCGGTAACTGCGGCCTCCTCCGCAACCTCTATATCGCTTGTGCCTCCGGTTGCGATGACGATTTCCGTATCGGTATCGGGTGCGGGCATTACTCCGACAATGCCGATATGTCCGGTTTCATAGTAGGTAAAAGGCAGAGCTTTTTCTGCAAGCCTTGCCGCCTGTTCGCTCATGCGTGTTATAACCACGGTTTTCTGACCGCTCTCAAGCATTGCTTGGGCAATCCTTATTATCTGCTCGGGCGTTTTGCCTGCGCCGTATATTACCTCCGCGACACCCTGTCTTACGGCGCGGTGATGATCGGGCTTTGCAAAACCGAGATCGGTAAACGGCTCTGCGCGGAACTGCAGAACTGCCTCGTCAACGGTCAATTCACCTTTTGCCACTTTATTTAAAAGACCTTTTAATTCCTTTTGTTCCATTATATCAGCTCCATTGTGTTTGGTTTTCAATATTATATCAGATTTTACAGACATCGTCAAGCGCAATATATACCTTTTTTGGATTGAAATGTAATGAGCATTGTCTAAGTTAGACAAAAATTATGATAAATTATGAAGGTTTTCTATAAGATAACATGGGATAAAGTTGTTGAAAAAATTTTTGAAAAATGTTATAATATAAAATAAGGTATAATTGAAAAATTTATCTCTTAGACTTAGAAAACGGAGGTTAAATCATGGGAACAGTTGATAAACTGACTGAGCTTCAATTCCGCAGAAACAAAATTGAGCAGGGCGGCGGCGAAGCAAAAATCAAGAAGCAGCATGATTCCAATAAGCTGACGGCAAGAGAGCGCATTAATATGCTGCTTGATGAAGGCAGCTTTGTTGAGGTTGATGCTTTTGTCAGCCACAGGTGTACCGAATTCGGTATGGATGCGGTTGAAGCTCCGGGAGAGGGTGTTGTTACAGGCTATGGTACTGTGGACGGGCGTCTTGTATACGTTTATTCTCAGGACTTCACTGTAATCGGCGGCTCACTCGGTGAAATGCACGCAAAGAAGATTTGCAAGGTAATGGATATGGCGGCTAAGATGGGCGCTCCGATTATCGGTATGAACGATTCGGGCGGCGCGAGAATCCAGGAGGGCATTGATGCTCTTTCGGGCTTCGGCGAGATATTCTACCGCAACACTGTAAACAGCGGCGTTATTCCGCAGCTCAGTGTTATTATGGGACCGTGCGCAGGCGGCGCGGTTTATTCACCTGCAATCACAGACTTTATATTTATGGTGGACAAAACATCGAAGATGTTTATAACAGGTCCGCAGGTAATCCAGTCCGTAACGGGCGAGGAGGTATCGGCGGAGGATCTGGGCGGCAGCAGAATACACGCCTCAACATCGGGTGTGTGTCATTTTACCGCGCCTTCTGACGAGGAATGTCTTGCGCAGGTAAAGAAGCTTCTCAGCTACCTGCCGTCAAATAACCTTGAGGAGGCTCCGTATGTTGAGCCCACAGACGATATCAACAGACTGTCGGAAAAGCTTACGACCATCGTGCCGGACAATACAAATGCCGCTTACGATGTCAAGGAAGTAATTGCGGAAATAGTTGATAACGGTGAATTTACAGAGGTTGCAAAGGATTTTGCTCAGAATATTGTAACGGGTTATGCAAGAATGAACGGCAGCAGCGTCGGTATCGTTGCAAACCAGCCTAAGTTCAAGGCTGGCTCGCTTGATATTAATGCCTCAGATAAGGCTGCGCGCTTTATAAGAACCTGCGACAGCTTCAATATTCCTATTATAACCTTGACAGATACACCGGGCTACTTCCCGGGTGTTGATCAGGAGCAGGGCGGCATAATCCGCCACGGCGCAAAGCTGCTTTATGCATATGCCGAGGCAACTGTTCCGAAGATCAACATTATCACAAGAAAGGCGTACGGCGGAGCGTACATAGCTATGAGCTCAAAGCATCTTGATACAGATGTCGTTATGGCATGGCCGACTGCTGAAATCGCGGTTATGGGTGCTGAGGGCGCGGCAAACATCATCTTTAAGAATGATATTGCGCAGAGCGATGACCCGATTGCCGCAAGAGCAGATAAGGTTCAGGAATACAGAAATAAGTTTGCCACACCGTTTGTTGCCGCAGCGCGCGGTTATGTTGACGATGTGATTGAGCCGGATTCAACAAGACCGAGAATTATAGCAGCGCTTGAAATGCTGCAGTCAAAGCGGGCTTCAAGACCGGCAAAGAAGCACGGAAATCTCCCCGTATAAGCACTGTTTCAGAAAGGAGATATAAATTATGAATATAGATCCGGAATTAATTTCAGGAGAGGGCGTGACACTGTCTCAGGCGATGTCGATGGGCGGCGAGACTATTGTTATAGGTCTTAGCATCGTATTCGGTGTGCTTTTAATACTTATGTGTGTGCTGTATGTTTTCGGACTGATTTTTAATAAGAAGCCCAAGAAAACGGAGGTGTCCGTCCCGGCTGAAGCAGCAGCGCCTGTTGTTGAAGAACCGGCTGAGGAGGATGAGGAAGAGCTTATCGCAATCCTCACTGCAGCTGTTGCCGCAAGCCTCAATACATCAACATATAATTTGAAGATTAAGTCATACAGACGTATATCCGATAATCGTCCGGCATGGAACCGCGCGGGACTCAGAGAAACTATCGGAAACAGATTATAATCAGAAAGGAAGACATAAACTATGAGAAAGTTTAATATCACAGTTAACGGAAAAACCTATGAGGTTGACGTTGAAGAAGTAGGCGGTGTACCTACAGCTGCTCCGGTGGCTGCTCCTGTTGCCGCACCTAAGGCTGCACCCGCTGCCGCACCGAAGGCTTCCCCGAAGCCGTCAGGCACAATGGGCGCTAATAAGATTACCGCGCCTATGCCGGGTACTGTAGTATCGATTAAGGTTAACGTAGGCGACAAGGTAGAGTCGGGCACGCTCGTAGCTGTTCTTGAGGCTATGAAGATGGAGAACGAAATCTTTGCCGGCGTTGACGGTGTCGTTGCAAGCATAAACGCAGCGGCAGGCGACAGCGTGAACACAGGCGATGTATTGGTTTCGGTAAACTGATACATACGGCAGACAAAATTTAATAGAAAGTGGTGACAAAAAGTGTTAGAAAGTTTTGCTAGCTTTTTAAGCAATACAGGCGCTGCCGCTCTTTTTCAGGACGGCGGACTTGATGCTGTTAAAACCCTTATAATGCTCGCCGTTGCCTGTGTGCTTTTGTATCTTGCAATTGTAAAGAAATATGAGCCTCTGCTCCTTTTGCCTATTGCATTCGGTATGATGCTTACAAACCTTCCGGTGCTGCGTGATTCAAGCGCGATTATGATGCACACGGAGTGGTTCACCGATACAAGCTATATGATTGACGGACATTCTCTTGATGTCGGAATGATAGTACGGGAGGGCGGTCTTCTCGACCTTCTCTATCTCGGAGTTAAGCTGGGTATATATCCGCCGCTCATCTTTATCGGTATAGGATGTATGACCGACTTTGGCCCGCTGATTGCAAATCCGAAGAGTATTCTTCTCGGTGCGGCGGCACAGTTCGGCGTGTTCTTTACATTTATCGGCGCATTGGTGATCAGCGCACTCGTTCCGAGCATAGCATGGGGCGTTAAAGAGGCTGCTTCGATCGGTATTATAGGCGGTGCGGACGGCCCTACGGCGATTTACGTTACAAAATCACTTGCTCCGCAGCTCCTTCCGGCGATTGCGGTAGCGGCATATTCATATATGGCTCTTATTCCTATAATACAGCCGCCGTTTATGAAGCTTCTTACAACGAAGAAGGCAAGATGCGTTGTAATGGATCAGCTCAGACCTGTTTCAAAAACAGAGAAGATAATATTCCCGATAGTTGTTACTCTTGTTGTAGCATTTATCATCCCTGATGCGGTATCGCTTGTAGGATGTCTTATGCTTGGTAACCTCTTCAAGGAATCGGGAGTGTGTGACAGACTCGCAAGGACAGCTCAGAACGAGCTTATGAACATTGTAACAATATTCCTCGGAGTTACTGTGGGAGCTACGGCGACAGCCTCAAGCTTCCTTACACCGTCAACCTTAGGTATTGTCCTTCTGGGACTTGTTGCATTCATATTCTCAACCTGCGGCGGTCTTGTTCTGGGCGATATTATGTATGTATTGACAAAGGGCAAAGTTAATCCGCTCATAGGTTCGGCAGGCGTAAGTGCTGTTCCGATGGCGGCGCGTGTATCACAGACGGTCGGACAGAAGGAGAATCCGTCAAACTTCCTGCTCATGCACGCTATGGGCCCGAATGTTGCGGGAGTTATCGGTTCAGCGGTTGCTGCCGGTGTGTTCCTCTCAATGTTCAACGGACTTTAATTAACAGTAAAATAAGGAGTGAAATAAAATGGCAAAAAATATAATACAGCCTAAGCCGGTAGGTATTACCGAGACAGTCCTCCGTGACGCTCATCAGAGCCTTATCGCTACCCGTATGACGACAGCGGAAATGCTTCCGATTATTGAGAAGCTTGACGATATAGGCTATCATTCACTCGAAGCATGGGGCGGCGCTACGTTCGACTCATGTCTGAGATTCCTCAAAGAGGATCCGTGGGAGAGACTGCGTAAGATTAAGGACAAGGCTAAGAAAACTCCGCTGCAGATGCTTTTCAGAGGTCAGAACATTCTGGGCTACAGTCATTATGCGGATGACGTTGTTGAGTACTTTGTACAGGCATCAATTGCAAACGGTATTGATATTTTAAGAATTTTTGACGCATTGAATGATGTGCGCAACCTCGAATGTGCGATCAATGCGACAAAGGAATACTGCGCAAAGGAGGGACGAGGTCATGTTCAGGCGACAGTCTGCTACACAACCTCGGAATTCCATACAAACGAAAAGTTCGTAGAGCTTGCAAAGCAGCTTGAGGGAATGGGCGCGGATTCAATCTGTATCAAGGATATGGCGGGGCTTTTGAGACCGTATGTAACATATGACCTTGTAAAGAAGATGAAGGAAGCGGTGAACATACCTGTTCAGCTGCATACGCATTATACCTCAGGAGAGGCTTCAATGGTATACCTCAAGGCGATTGAGGCGGGTGTGGACGTAATCGACTGCGCTATGTCACCTCTCGCTATGGGTACATCACAGCCTGCAACCGAGCCTATGGTTGCTGCTCTGCAGGGTACTCCGTATGATACGGGTTATGATCTGAACAAGCTTATTGAGATAAGAGATTATTTCAATCCGCTGCGTGAGAAGTACATTGAAAGCGGTCTGATGAACACCAAGGTTATGGGTGTTAATGTTAATACTCTTAAGTATCAGGTGCCGGGAGGCATGCTTTCAAACCTCGTATCACAGCTCAAGCAGATGAACGCTGAGGACAAGTATGATGAGGTTCTTGAGGAGGTTCCGCGCGTAAGGGCAGACCTCGGTTATCCTCCGCTTGTAACTCCGTCCTCACAGATCGTGGGTACACAGGCAGTATTCAATGTAATATTAGGCGAGAGATATAAGAACGTAACCAAAGAGGTTAAGGGAATTGTCCGCGGTGAGTACGGTAAGTGCCCGGGCGATATTTCACCGGAGATTGTCAAGAAGGTTATCGGCGATGAAAAGAGAATCACATGCCGTCCCGCTGACCTCATTGAGCCTCAGCTTGATAAGCTGAGAAAGGAATGCGCTCAGTATATCAGACAGCCTGAGGATGTGCTTTCCTATGCTCTGTTCCCCAAGCAGGCAGAGGACTTCTTCAAGTATCGTGAGGCAGAGCTTGATAATGTTGACAATACATTGGTTGACAGAGATAACAAGGTATATCCTGTCTGACAGATAATAAAAAAGTACCGTTTTTATGAAAAGCGGTACTTTTTTTATGCAGTCATAACGCCGAAGGTTTGCTGTGAAGGCAGAATACAGATAAACCGTTTGTTTTGAACGGCTTTTTTTATGGTGTCATACGTTCCTCCCGTATTGCGTTTACAGAAGGCTATACCGTAATATGCGTCATTTACCATTTCTGTATTCCTAAGCTGCATACAGCCATCAACATAATTTCCGTCATAGATATATTTTTTCTCATCAGCCAGCTTTATAAGCTTATCCCACTCCGCCTTATATGCCGGCTTCCACTGCTGTGACTGGTTGCGGCAGGGAAGATAGAGGTGCAGCATGATGAGTGGGTATTGTTTTTTTAAATTCAGTACAATATTTGCGGCGAGCATATCATAGCCCATAGCAGCGCCGCTTATGAAATGCTTTACTCCGTATTCCTCAATCAGCTTTATACAGAGCTTCTCCGTCATATGCATAATATCCGGTATTTCATTATTTGCAATCATTCTGTGACCGGTAAAAAAACAGCTTTCATTAAAATTAAATGATTCCATAAGCTCTCCTTTCAACATAACCATTGTATCATATTATTAATAAAAAACATATAGTAAATTTTTATAAATTTTTTTTAAAAGCTATACCAATTTCAATAAAAGTATGTTATAATAGAAAAGTATACTATATGCAGATAATTTTATCTGTTTGTAAGGAGGAATACTCTTTGAGCAGAATGCTTTATGATAAGGAAATTGAAGACGAGCTGATGATTCAGTTTATTATATTATACACGCTTAATCATTCCGATGAGCCGCTGCCGTATGCGGCGCTGCTGAGCGTGATACAGGAAAACTGTGAAATCAGCTTTACGGATTTACAGCTGGGATTGGATAATCTTATCCAGACCGGACACGTTTCAGTGACAAGAATAAATGATATTCTTTCCATTTACGACGTTACTCAGAAGGGAAAGTATGTAATAGACTTTTTCTACAGGCATATCCCTCTGATAGTGCGCGAGCCTATTGACAGCTCCCTTAAGGAGTTCTATCTGGACAAAAGACGCAGGGAAGCTGTTCAGGCATCTATTGAGCCTATTAACGAAAAGGAGTTCAATGCCGAATGCAGGCTGTATAATGATGACAGAATGATTATGATGTCGCTTACTCTGTATGCCGGAGATCGCAGTGAAGCGGAAAGAATTGCCGAAAGCTTTAAGGCAAATTCTGCCGATATATATGCCGGCATACTTGAGATGTTTAATAAGAAGGAGAGCAGGGATGATTAAGCAACGTATTAAGTGGGCTATTATTGCAGTGCTGTCGCTGATAATTATCGGTGAGGCGGTGTATATATACCGCAACAATGATATTGTCAACCGAAGCCTTGACGGTGTTGACAGTACGGCAGAGCTTGAGGAGCAGGAGGAAGGCAATGTCGGAATAAATGAAGGGATGTACATTACAACCGATTCGGATGAAACGGAGGGTGCTGCAAATGAACAATGAACAGAAAAGTGATTGGCTTGAAAGAATGAATGATGATCTTAGGGCGGATGATGCGTACAGGCGCAGACAAAATAACGACAGAATACGCCGGATGAAGGAGAGAGAGGCGAGGCAAAGAGCGAAAAGAATAAGGCTCGTATTCGGTATTTTAGCGGGTATTGTTGTTTTGGGTGCGGTTGTGTTCGGCATAACAAGATGTACCGGAAACACGGAAAAAGAAAATGACACTTCAGCGAATGTTAAAGCCGGACAGATACAGCATTACGACGCAAAAGTGAAAATTAACGGTGATTATATCCCCGCATATACCATCGGAGACAGCAGCGAGGTCTATTTTACAGACGCAGATCTGAAGTTGTTTTCGTTTGACTTTGTACAGTCTCCTGACGGCTCTAAGCTCAGACTGGAGGATAATTCAGAAGTGCACAGCGGAACTTCAACAGATTTTGTGTGTGGGCTTACCGAAAAAAACGCAAAAAAGACGAATATTGAGCTGACGGCAAATGAGGTGCGTTTTTCATGTTATGAGGTTGAAAGTACAAATGCTGTGGGGAAAAAAGTTAAATATAAGCTTATTCCGTCACAGATTCTTGAGCAGTTCGGCACCAAGAAAGATGCTCAGACAAAGGACGGGAAGGAAATTCATTATATATTCGGTGACTACAGCGAGGAAAGCACTGCTCCTGCGACAGATATGCCGGAGGAGGAAGAAGGGCAGACTGCAGAGCTGTCCATGAACGGCGGGACGAATCAGAGCGGAACGGCGGCAGCCGGAGGAACCGTAATTGTTCTCGACCCCGGTCACGGAAAATCCTCGGGGCTTATGTCGTCTGATGAGAAGCGCGCGGAAGGCTATTCGCAGAACGGCGGTTCATGGGGTGAATGGAGACACTGGAAAAACGGCACCGCCGATCAGGAATGTCAGGGCTCGGGCTGTCATGCCGATAAGGAATGCTGGTATCCGATAGGCAACGGAGACAGATCCACAGAGCCTGATATAAATCTGCACAACGCTCAGGCGGCAAAAAAATATCTTGAGCAGATGGGATATACGGTACGTATGACCAGAGATGCAAACAGCAGCACATCAAATGAAAATCCGTCATTCTCAAAGCGTGTTTCCTATTGCTATCCCAATAATAATCTCAGCGCCTCACCGGATGCGGCATGTTATATCTGTCTTCATTCAAACGCAGGCGGCGGAAGAGGCAGCGCGTACATAGAAGCATCGGGCGGTTATACGCAGAAATGGATACAGTCCGATTATGCTTCGCAGTGCAACAGACTGGGAAGTCTTATAAATTCACGAATCACCTCCGAAACATCAATGAGCGTATGCGGCGGCGGTTCAATCGGCGGCGAGGGCTATCTGATATTGTTCAATAAATGCCCCGTTCCTGCGGGATATATGGAAATAGGCTTCTTTGACAGCTCCTCCGATCTCTCAATCCTGCAAAATGAAAGTGATTTGATAGGAAAAGCGATTGCTGAGGGTGTTGATGATTTTATAAAGAGTAAATGATTAAATCGGGTCTTAATAAGTCCGCAATCCAGTACATTGCAATTATTGCAATGGTACTGGATCATGCGGCCGTTTTCATAAATTACTACCCGGCATATTTTATATGTCATCTGTTCGGCAGAATGACTATTGTAATAATGTCATTTTTCGTTGCAGAGGGGTATTATAAGACGAGCAATGTATATAAATATATAATAAGAATGGGTGTTTTTGCGGCAATCTCTCAGCTTCCGTTTTATTTGTTTGAAATAGGTGCAAAAGGAATGCCGGATTCGCTGTATCATTTTATAACAGGCTGTGCAATGAACAGAAATGTTATTTTTACTCTGTTTACGGGTCTTTGTCTGCTTACGGTCCTAAAGGCGGAAAATGTGAAGCTGCTTATCAAGCTGATTGCCTGCGCCGGCGCAATTTATATAACAAGGTGCAGCGATTGGAAATATTTCTGCCTGCTGTGGGTTGTTTCCTTCGGTATGCTCAGGGGAAACAGATATGCGCAGATGACGGCGGCAGGCGGTATTGTTATACTGAGATTTCTGACATATGTGTATCCGATATTCCCCGCCTTTGCCGAAACGGGAGTCATTCATGTAAATACTATATTAAACGCAATTATGCAGCTTGGCGGATTTCTGGCTATACCCGTTCTTTATATGTATAACGGAGAGAAGGGCTGTGCTCCGAGATTGGGATTTTATGTGTTCTATCCGGCGCATCTCCTTCTGCTTGCAGCCATAGAGTTTACGGTATTTTAAATTACGGAGGTAAATATGACTTACAGGATCGCTGCTTTTGCGGCAGCCGTTTTATTAATCGGCATAAATGCGTATGCGGCAGAGCCGGCAGAGCTTATTTTTACACAGGATAAGGGCGGAAAATATATATACTGCAATAATCATGAGAGGATAAGAAGCACGGATCTGGCGGATAAAAGCGTTGAAAATTCAAAGTATCTGATGAATAATGAGGGACTTACGGCAGACAGATATGCTGCTTTTATTTCATTTATGAATCAGACTGATCTGGATAACGACAATAAGCCAACGGGCAGACCGGGTTTTGATATTGAGGTTGATGTTCAGTTCAGAGCAGAAGAGGATTCGCAGATAACGATTGAAAGACTGGGGTTTGAGGTGCCGCAGCAGCATAACATTTTTCTCAACGGCACACAATATGCCGTGGAGGATGAATGGGGCTGCTTTGGATGCTGGGCATCGTATCTTGGGATGCCTATAAAGCAGCTTAATTCAGGCAATGTGTATGAGCCGGGCGGCTTTGAGCCGGTGACATTTACCGTGAAGGCAGGGGAGACTGTATGGCTTTCACAGTTTATTGATAATTACCGTGAAATACCGCTTGCGCGTTCGGTAAATATAATGACGGATTTTACGATTGACAAAGGAGTGTGCGACGTTAACGTAGCCGCTCTGCGCACTGTCGGCACCCCGGGCGACAGGAAGGGTTTTAACCCTAATGCTGCATTCGGAACGTATGTGCGGGATATGCAGTATAAGGGTATATCCGACGGTTTAAATTCAGTCAGCGCCGATTTGTCGTATACAATAAGCGATTCCGATGCCGCGGGGAAATTACCGGTAACGGTTTACAATTATTATAAGCCGGAGGGCAGCACGATTACGGACTGGTACACACATCTAAATCCGAGGGCGGATGAGTGGTCGTACGAATTGTGTGCGGAATCGGATATGCTGGCATTTGAGTATTATGATCCGAACAAGAAGTATCTTTACGGCTCGTCCGTGCCGGAGGATGAAAGAGATGATTACTACCGATTTGACGTGAGACATATTGATACATCGGTATATGATAAGGGATACGGTGTGAGCCGCAGCAGATATATTCCGAACCGTGAGATGAACGAATCCGACACCGTGGAATATGCCTGCAATCTTGCCAACTACGGCGTAATATACAACTATAATGTTAAAATAACAAATAACGGAAACAGAAAACGTTATCTTGTATATAAGCCGGCAACGTCATCAAACAATCTTGTATACGTTAAGGACAGTGAGGGGAACGTGGTAAATGATTATGTTCTGAGCAAGGGGACGAGTGATGTGCGCCGCTCAGATGATATGACTTGCCTTCCGATCCCGGCGCAGACGGTTTCCGAATACACGATATGCGTTATTCTTACGCCTAACTATCCGGGAGGAATCCGCAACACTTTGTATCTGGCGGACTATCCGTCGCTTGTTGAAACCTATGAAACGGAGCGCGGCGGAATAGAGAAGGACAGATATTTTGACGGCAGAGAATATTATAGCTGGAGAGGCGGAGTATTGAATCTGAGTGATGACCGCGAGAGTTGGAGAACGGTTCAGCTGCCGCGGACGGTCATGAACGGGATTGCAGGAAATCTTAATCAGTATGAGCTTAAATGGACCGGCAGCGGTTATGCGCTAAGGCCGGCCTTGTATGACGCGGGCTGGTATGAGAATATAAAATATACCTACCGTGATATGTATTTGCTTGATGAGAATTTCAATCTTATAAGAAAGCAGACCTTCGGTTCATATCCTCAGGGCTTTGCCTGCGCAAACGGAGTTTATTATGTGAAAATGGCAAATTCCGTATTCCGCTCGACAACTGAATTTCAATGGTGGGATATGACCGGGCTTGATCTGCCGTGCTGGAATTACGGACAGTTTTCCGCTTTGACACAAAACGGAAAAATCTATCTGTCTGAGGACGGTATAAATTTTGACGAGACGGAATATAAGGGGTTCAGACCGGAATATGTTGATTCATACGGAGAGTGGTATTACTGCGCCGACGGAAGAACACTGTACCTGTCAAAGGATGCGCTCAACTGGAAGTATGTTATGTTCAATAATAAGGTAAGAACCTTTGAAATAAGGGATAATATGGTAATCGCCAACGGAGATGAGGCAAGGGAGCTGCCGGAGCTGCACGATACTGCGGTATTAAAGTATAACGGAAGATATATAGCGGCGGAGGCTCCGCTTCTGCTCATTGATGATTTGCCGTATATGCCGGTAAGAGCCGTTTCGGAGCTTATGGGATATTCTGTCGAATGGAACGACTCAGACGGAAGCGTAATAGCTTCGGATGACAATGCGCAGTTTGTTATAAGCAATATTAGGCTTATAAATGATACCGCATATACCGCAGCTGAGGAATTTGCGGCGCTTAGCGGTGTGAGCTGTGATGTGCGGGGGAACGTAGTGATAATAGAAAAATAAAGCGGCAGGCTGACTGCGGAAGTGATTGCCGCCCCGGCACTCAAAATCAACAAACATCAAACACGTTTTTTGCTGAAAACACACAAAGCCTCCAAAATGTTTACACCTGTATTGACAGCTGTAAACATTTGTTGTATAATGCTGTTAACCTTAATAATATAAAAGAATAGGTGATATGAATGAAAATAACAGCAGACATTGTCATTGTCGGAACGGGCGTTTCGGGGCTTTACTGCGCCTTAAACCTGTCGGCGGACAAGGATATTCTCCTTATAACAAAGGCGGCGGCTGACGAAAACGATTCCTTCCTCGCACAGGGGGGTATCTGTATGCTGCGTGATGAAGCAGACTACGAGCCGTATTTTGAGGATACTATGCGCGCCGGACATTATGAGAACAAAAAGGAGTCGGTGGATATAATGCTCCGTTCCTCTCAGGAGGTCATAGGTGATCTACTGGACTACGGCGTGGATTTTGCAAGAAATGAGGACGGAACACTTAAATTTACCAAGGAAGGTGCTCATTCCTCACCGAGGATATGCTACCATGAGGATATAACGGGCAAAGAAATAACCTCAAAGCTGCTTGCAAGAGTGCGCGAAAGAAGCAATATCAAAATCATTGAGCAGCTCAGAATGGTGGATATAATTGAGAAGAACGGACGCTGCGTAGGCATTGCGGCGCAGTATAACGATGGTACAATGGTGGAAATTGACGCGAAATTTACGGTGCTTGCAACCGGTGGAATAGGCGGTCTGTATCACAACAGCACAAACTATCCGCATCTTACCGCCGACTCGATTGCCATAGCCATGAAGCACGGCATTGAGCTTGAAAATATAGGCTATGTTCAGATTCATCCCACAACGCTGTACTCAAGCAGGAAGGGCAGGCGCTTTCTTATTTCTGAATCGGTACGCGGTGAGGGTGCGCATCTGCTCAATGCCGATATGCAGCGCTTTACCGATGAACTGCAGCCGAGGGATGTCGTTTCAAAGGCAATATGGAGACAGATGGAAAAGGATAACAAACCGTATGTATGGCTTTCAATGGCGCCAATACCCAAGGAAACCATCCTTGATCATTTTCCGAATATATATAAGCGATGCCTTGAAGAGGGCTATGATGTAACTAAGGAGTGTATTCCGGTAGTTCCGGCTCAGCACTATTTTATGGGCGGAATAAAGGTTGATAAATACTCAAAGACCACAATGGACAACCTCTACGCAGTAGGTGAAACAGCGTGCAACGGAGTCCACGGCAAAAACCGGCTCGCAAGCAACTCATTGCTTGAAAGCCTTGTGTTTGCAAAAAGAGCCGCGCTCAGAATAGCGGAGGAATACGACGACTGTGAGACTTTAATACCTGAAATTGATATTATGAGCTATTGCGGCTGCGATAAGGACTATGTGAAAACTGTAAGAGATGCTATAGAAAGGAAACAGAAAGAAAATGAATGAGATTACAATGATGATGAATGCCGATGAACTGATACTCGGCGCATTGAAAGAGGACATATCAAGCGAGGACGTTACGACAAACGCAGTTATGCGCGAATACAGAAAGGGTGCTGTTGAACTCATTGCAAAGCAGGACGGCGTTCTTGCGGGCATAGAGGTATTTAAGAGGGTGTTTACGCTTCTTGATCCGTCGACGGAATTTGAAATAGACGTTAAGGACGGTGAGGAAGTATTTAACGGGCAGAGACTGGGAGCAGTGATAGGAGATATACGCGTTCTGCTGTCGGGAGAAAGAACTGCGCTGAACTATCTGCAGCGTATGTCAGGAATAGCTACCTATACGCATGAAACGGCAAAGCTGCTTGAAGGCTCAAAAATAAAGCTGCTGGATACAAGAAAAACGACTCCGAACATGAGAATATTTGAAAAGTATGCCGTAAGGGCGGGCGGAGGCTCTAACCACCGTTATAACCTTTCCGACGGTATTCTTTTGAAGGATAACCATATAGGCGCGGCGGGCAGCGTGACAGATGCGGTCAGAATGGCGAAGGAATATGCGCCGTTTGTGAGAAAGATTGAAGTTGAAGCAGAAAATATTGATATGGTACGCGAGGCTGTAGAGGCGGGCGCGGATATTATAATGCTTGATAATATGACGCATGAGGAAATGAAGGAGGCAATAGCCGTTATAGACGGCAGAGCCGAAACAGAGTGCAGCGGGAATGTTACAAAGGAAAAGGTTGCGGCGCTTGTTGATCTGGGGGTTGACTACATCTCAAGCGGTGCGCTTACTCACAGTGCCCCGATTCTTGACCTGTCTCTTAAGAACCTCCGGCCGATTGACTGAAGGGGAGCTGAACATGAGCGCAGGTGAAAGAGCAGAAGCAATCCTTGAAAGAATTTCAAAAAGCTCATCACCGGTTTCCGGCGGAATGCTTTCACGGGAGTTCGGCGTAAGCCGTCAGATTATAGTGAAAGATATTGCCGCGCTAAAAGCGCAGGGGAATGACATAATAGCAACGACAAAGGGCTATATACTCCATCGTATCCCTATGCCGGAACGTGTTTTTAAGGTAGTCCACAGAGATGACGAAATTCAGCAGGAGCTTCAGACGATAGTAGATGCGGGCGGAATTGTTAAGGATGTTTTTGTGTGGCACAAGATATACGGAAAAATTGAGGCAGAGCTTGATATACGAACACGCCGCGATGTTACCGAATATATAAACACTCTGCAAAACGGACGCTCCAGCCCGCTTAAAAATGTTACAAATGAATACCATTACCATACAATAGCCGCCGAAAATGACACAGTGCTCGACAAGGTGCGCAGTGAACTCGACAGAATCGGTTTTCTTGTTAAGGATGAAGAGAGTATCGTCTGAAAACTATTGAAATTTCTTCTTGAATATGATACAATGTCTTTAAGGAGGGCATTGCAATGGCCATATTTCATAAACTGATACCCAAAAGTGAAAAGTCACTGCGGATAATTATTGTAGGAGCCGGTAAAATCGGTGCTACTCTCGCAGACAAGCTCACTGCTGAGGGAAATAATGTTACAATAGTAGATAAAAATGCTGATCGTGTGAATCGTCTCAGCACGATGTATGATGTTATGGGAATTACGGGAAACGGATCAAGCTATGGTACGCTTATTGAGGCGGGAATTGAAAATGCCGATCTCATTATAGCTGTTACGGATTCGGACGAGCTGAATCTTCTCTGCTGTACCCTTGCGAAGAAGGTAGGTAACTGTGCTTCAATAGCGCGTGTACGAAACCCGGACTATACGGATGAGCTGAGCTATCTGCGCGATAAGCTTGGTATTACTATGATACTCAACCCGGAGCTTGAAGCGGCTAAGGAAATCAACAGAATAATGCATTTCCCTTATGCTTTGTCGGTGAATGCGTTTGCAAGAGGCTCTGTGGACATGATCCGCTTTAAAATTCCGGCAGCGAGCTGTCTTAACGGTATGCAGCTTACGGATTTTCAGGGCGGGGACGGTTTTGACGTTCTTGTATGTGTTGTCGAACGCGGGAATGAGGTTATAATTCCCAACGGTCAGTTCAGGCTTATGTCAGGGGATGTTGTGTCAATCATCGCTCCGCCGCGTAATGCCTATAAGTTTTTCAGGAAAATAAAAATGAGCAGCCGCAGGGTAAGCTCTGCGATAATAATAGGAGGCGGAAAGACATCCTATCATTTGGCAAAGTATCTGTGCGGATCGGGAATATCGGTTAAGATTATTGAGATGAGCCTTTCCCGATGTCAGGAGTTGAGTGAGCTGCTCCCGCCAAATGTTGTGATAGTGAACGGCGACGGAACGGACGAATCACTTCTTCTTCAGGAGGGAATAGAGCAAATCGGCGCAGTTATACCGCTTACGGGAATTGATGAAGAAAATATCCTGCTTTCCCTGTATGCGCTCCGTGCAAATCCGGATGTCAAGGTCATTACGAAGATCAATCACATAAACTTTTCGGGTGTGGTAAACGCCCTGGAGCTGGGCAGTATTGTGTATCCGCGTTACGTGACCGCGGAAACGATAAGAACCTATGTCAGAGCAAAGAAAAATTCGATCGGAAGCAATATCGAAACGATTTACCGATTGTTTGACGACAGAGTTGAGGCAATAGAATTTAAAATAGAGTCGGATGCGGAATACACCAATGTTCCGCTCAGAGATCTCAGTCTTAAGAACAATCTGCTTATAGCCTCGGTTATCCGTGGCGGCAAATCATTTATACCCAGCGGTACGGACTGTATTAAACGCGGAGATTCAGTAATTATTGTCACAACCCATTCCGGTTTTGACAATATCCGCGATATTCTCGCATAAAGCAAGGAAAGGACGTTTTGGACTGTGAATTTCAGGTCGGTATTATACATACTCGGATGGATACTGAATATTGAGGGAGCATTTATGCTGCTTCCTTTTGCCGTATCCGTAATATACAATGAGCCTCAGGGCGTACCGTTCCTTGGTGTTGCGCTCATATGTATACTGCTAGGCACTCTGATCGTGATAAAAAAGCCGAAGAATATGAATTTTTTTGCGCGGGAGGGCTTTGCGGTTACGTCGCTGTCATGGATTATGCTCAGCGTTTTCGGATGTCTCCCGTTTGTAATAAACGGTGACATCCCCAATTTCACCGACGCTTTGTTTGAAACTGTGTCGGGCTTTACAACAACCGGAGCAAGCATACTTGATGATATTGAATCCCTTTCTCGTGCATCTCTGTTCTGGCGCAGCTTTACTCACTGGCTGGGCGGAATGGGAGTGCTGGTATTTTTGCTTGCGCTTATTCCTATGACGGGCGGCTCGCATATGCATATAATGAAGGCGGAAAGTCCCGGACCGTCGGTGGATAAGCTTTTGCCGAAGGTGCGTCATACAGCGTTTGTTTTGTATGCCATTTATTTTGCACTTACAGTTCTTGAATTTGCGTTTCTCGTATACGCGGGAATGCCGATATTTGATGCTGTAACAACGGCAGCAGGAACGGCGGGTACAGGCGGATTCGGTATAAAGTCAGACAGTATGGCGGGATACTCCGCAGCGATACAATGGATTGTAGCCGTCTTTATGATGCTTTTCGGGATGAACTTCGGTTTTTATTTCCTGCTTATACGCAGAAGCTTTAAGGCAGCTTTTTCCTATGAGGAAATAAGAAACTATGTTCTTATAATAATTGCCGCCTGCGTATTTATCATGCTTTCGGTTATAAGCAGAGGGTGTCTGGCGGATATGAGCTTTGCCGAAAAGCTCAGACACACATTTTTTCAGGTTACCTCAATTATGACAACAACGGGATTTTCAACTATTGACTACGATAATCTGTGGCCGCAGACTGCAAATTTAATTCTTGTGGCGCTGATGTTTGTCGGTGCGTGCGCAGGCAGCACGGGAGGCGGCATAAAGGTGTCGAGAGTTTCAATTCTGTTTAAAACCGTGAAAAAGGAAATGACGCTGTTTTTCCACCCTCAGAGGGTTGTTCTTATAAAGAATGAGCACAAGCCGATTGCCCATGAAACAATACGTTCAACGAACGTGTTTATCATGGCATACATTTTTACTTTTGTAGTATCAGTGCTGCTCGTGTCAATTGATAATTTTGATTTCACCACGACCTTTACCGCGGTCGCGGCAACGATCAATAATATAGGTCCGGGCATGAGCATGGCAGGACCTACCGAAAGCTTTTCGGCATTCACGTACTTTTCGAAATATGTTATGATATTTGATATGCTTGCGGGACGTCTGGAGCTTTATCCCATGCTGATACTTATTACACCGGAGTTCTGGAGGAGCATATTCTGCCCGAACAGGGGGATACGTATATACAGATAACAAGAAAGGATATACTGCAATGATTAAGACACTCATTAAAACTGTTATGGAACAGGAGCCTGCCGATTTTGTCATCAAGAACGGTTATGTTGCCGATATATTTTCGGGAAGATTTCTTCAGCGTGATGTACTGGTACGCGGAGGAAGAATATGCGGGGTCGGCGACTATGACTGCGCAAATACAATTGATGCTTCGGGAAAATATATTCTGCCCGGCTTTATCGATTCGTATGTAAGTATAGAAGCGTCAATGGTTTCACCGCGCCGTTATGCGGAAGCTGTCGTTCCGCACGGAGTTACCACCGTGATTTCCAATCCGGTGTCGATTGCCGGGGTGTGCGGCGGAAGTGGCGTCAGATACATGGAAAAAGCGGCTGAGGGGCTGCCGCTTGATATTAAAACAATACTCCCGATTGATTGCGATGAATTGTTTGACGGCGGTGATACGAAGCCGGGCGGCAGCTGTATAGGCATCAGCGGACGGACCGAGCCTGAGGGCATAGTCAACGCCGATGAAAAATTAAGGCATATAATACAGGCAAGAAATGTGGACTGTCATATGCCGGGAGTTTTCGGCAAGAAGCTTGACGCATACGTTTGCTCCGGAGTTACAATTGACCATAAATGCCGTGATGTACATGAAATGCTCGAAAAAATCAGCAGAGGACTTTATGTTGCTATCCGTGAGGGAACCTTTTCAAAGGACCTTAACAGACTTATTTTTGCGGTGAATAATCTTAATTTCCGCAGCTTTACCTTTTGCACGGATGATCGTTTTATAGGTGATATTCTTAGCAGCGGCACACTTGATTATATGGTAAAAACAGCTGTGGAGCTGGGTGTTCAGCCGATTGTAGCGGCTGCTGTGGCATCCTTCTGCGCAGCCCGATGCTACGGTCTTGATAAGGTAGGCGCAATTGCTCCGGGATACAAGGCGGATATTATTATCGTAAGCAGTCTCGTTGACTTTAATGTTGAGCAGGTTTTCAAAAACGGAGTTAAGGCCGCACAGGACGGAAAAGCTCTGTTTTCATCCGAACCTACAGACTCATCGGGCTTGTCCGATACCATCCGCACAGGCAGAGCTGAGCCGGACTTCTTTGAACGTGAGGTATATGATGAGATTTCCGCTGTAGATCTGTGTCCCTCCCGCCCATCCGAGGCAAGGAATGTCTCGGACGGGACGGTTAAGTGTACCAAGGTCTGTATTGCCGACCGAAGCGGTGAGGGAAGAAGCTTTTTCTGCATTACAGGCTATGGTATCACAAACGGCGCTGTCGCATCCTCCTGTTTCCCTGATCCTCATAAAATTATTATTGCCGGTGATAATGACGAGGATATGGCAGCTGCGCTGAACGCGCTTGGCTGCAAGGGCGGGATATGCGTTGCATCGGGCGGAAAAGCCTCTGCGCTGCTTGAGCTTGAAATCGCGGGACTTATGACTGACAGACCTGCGGATATAGTCAACAGGGAATATAGCAGTCTTAAAGAGGCGGCGTACAGCCTGGGTGTAAGCAGAGAGCTTGAGCCGTTCCGGTCTTTGATGTCGTTTTATCATACATAAGAATGTTGGATAAAATTATTTTATAGGCCGGTTTTCATCCCGTCCAGGATGACGCGGCGTGCGTGAACCGCTTCGTCCTCGGATGGGATTCTTGTGTTTTTGAGCGGATATTCTATGCCGAGCTTCTCGTATTTTGGCTTTCCCATATTATGATAGGGGAGAACGTCAATAGCCTTTACGTTCCTGAGAGTACCTATGAACTGTCCAAGCTTATAAAGATGTTCATCGTTCTGAGTTATGCCGGGAACAAGCACATGACGTATCCATACCGGAATGCCGTTGTCGGAAAGATAGCGCGCAAAGGCTATAATATTGTCCTGCTTTTGTGATGTGAGCTTTTTATGAAGAGCGGGATCAATATGCTTTATATCAAGCATAACAAGCTTTGTGTATTTCATCAGCTCATCAAATTTTTTCTTATTCTTCTCGCAGAAGGTGACTCCCGATGTGTCAAGGCAGGTGTGAAAACCGTATTCCTCCGCTGCTCTGCGAAAAAGCTCGGTCAGAAATTCAAGCTGCATCAGCGGCTCTCCTCCGGTTGCGGTTATTCCGCCGTTTTTCAGAAATTCCCTCACACTGTCCGCCTGCTGCAGTATTTCCTCCGCAGTCATTTCACTGCCGCCCTTCGGATCCCAGCTGTCAGGATTGTGACAGTAAAGACAGCGCATCGGACAGCCCTGAAAGAATACCACAAATCGTATCCCCGGACCGTCCACCGTGCCGAAGGATTCGAGGGAGTGTATGCGCCCTGTCATGTCTTTTCGTGGAAGGTTCTGCTGATTACGTCATCCTGCTGCTCCTTGGTAAGCTTTGAAAAGTTCACGGCATAGCCGGATACGCGCACGGTAAGCTGAGGGTATTTTTCCGGATGCTTCTGAGCGTCAAGCAGTGTTTCACGGTTAAAAACATTTATATTAAGATGATGGCCGCCCTTTTCCATATATCCGTCAAGGAGGCTGATGAGATTTTCTTCCTGCTGTGTCATAATGCTTTACTTCCTTTCATTAATTCGTCAAGATCGGGTTCTCCGACAAAAATTCTCGAGTCCTTGCCAAGTGCGGCAGGGATTATTGAAAATGTGTTTGATATTCCGTCCTCTGCATCGGCAAACGGCAGCTTTGCAACAGAAGCAAGAGATGATGCCGCTCCGCTGCTGTCTCTTCCATGCATCGGGTTGGCACCGGGGGCAAGCGGTTCTCCGGCCTTGCGTCCGTCCGGTGTATTTCCGGTCTTTTTACCGTAGACCACATTTGATGTTATGGTGAGTATTGACATTGTGGGTATCCCGCCGCGGTAGGTGTGGTGCTTTCTTATTTTGTCCATAAACGAGCTGACAAGCTCTGCTGCTATTGTATCAACCCGGTCATCGTTGTTTCCGTATTTCGGGAAATCTCCCTCGGTTATATAATCAACCGCTATGCCGCTGTCATCACGCACAGGCTTTACCCTTGCATATTTTATTGCACTCAGTGAATCCGCTACAACAGACAGTCCGGCAATACCGGTTGCAAAATAGCGTTTTACATCTCTGTCGTGCAGAGCCATCTGGGCGCTTTCGTAGCAATATTTGTCATGCATGTAATGGATTATATTGAGCGTGTTCACATACAGTCCGGCAAGCCATTCAAGCATCGCGTCATATTTTCTCATTACCTCGTCATAATCCAGATATTCTCCGCTGCATCGGCCATATTCAGGTCCGACTTGTATTTTGAGCACTTCGTCTGTACCTCCGTTGATAGCATAGAGCAGGCATTTTGCCAGATTGGCGCGCGCTCCGAAAAACTGCATTTCCTTTCCGACAGCCATTGACGACACGCAGCATGCTATAGCATAATCATCGCCGTGAGCAGCGCGCATAATGTCGTCATTTTCATACTGTATTGCCGAGGTTTTTATTGACATTTCGGCGCAGAATGCCTTAAAGCCCTCCGGCATCCGTGATGACCAGAGTACCGTGAGATTAGGCTCAGGCGCGGGACCGAGATTATTAAGCGTGTGAAGATAACGGAATGAGGTTTTGCTTACAAGCGGTCTGCCGTCAATGCCCATGCCGCCGACGGATTCCGTAACCCATGTGGGGTCACCGGAGAACAGAGCGTTATATTCCGGTGTCCTGGCAAATTTTACGATGCGCAGCTTCATTATAAAGTGGTCAATCAGCTCCTGCGCCTCCATCTCTGTGATCACACCGTTTTGCAGATCACGCTCAATATATATGTCAAGAAAGGTGGAGGTTCGCCCAAGGCTCATTGCAGCTCCGTTCTGCTGCTTAATAGCGGCCAGAAATCCGAAATACAGCCATTGAACCGCCTCTTTTGCACTTGCGGCGGGTCCGGTGATGTCAAATCCGTAAATCCGTCCAAGCTCCGCTATTTCACCAAGAGCCTTAATCTGTTCCTCAAGCTCCTCACGCAGACGTATTTTATCCTCCGTCATTTCTGCGGCGACAAGCTCCTTCTGCCTTCTCTTGTCGGCAATAAGCGCGTCTATCCCGTAAAGCGCTACCCGACGGTAATCGCCTATAATTCTGCCTCTGCCGTAGGCATCGGGCAGACCGGTTATTATCGCTGATTTCCTTGCAAGCTTCATTTCCGGAGTGTACGCGTCAAATACTCCCTGATTATGGGTTTTGCGGAATTTTGTAAATATTTCATCAACTTTTTCGCTTACCTCATAACCGTAGGAGCGGCAGGCTGTCTCTGCCATCCGTATGCCGCCGTAGGGCTGCAGCGCGCGCTTAAAGGGCTTGTCGGTCTGTAACCCGACAATTTTTTCAAGCTCTCTGTTTATATATCCTGCCTCGTGAGAGGTGATGCCGGAAACGGTGTCGGTATCCATGTCAAGAACCCCACCCGCCGCACGTTCCTTTTCTGAAAGCTCCGTTATGGTCCTCCACAGCTGTTTTGTAGCCTCGGTAGGTTCTTCAAGAAAACTCTTGTCCCCGGTATAGGGTATATAATTATTTTGTATGAAATCCCGTACATCAATACGCCCGCGGCACCAGCTTCCGCCGCGGAAGCCTGCCCATGCCCCCGTAAGTCCTTTACCCATTTTTTGCCTCCAATTATTTGTGTGTTATCACTTTTTTAATTAGTATTTTACACAATATATTGTGTTATACATGTGTTTTTATCTAATTGAGTTAAATAGAGGAAATCAATGTTTTTATATTTTGTTTAAATTGCCAATTTTAAAAAGTTGACTTATTTTGTAGAGTATGTTATAATTACAGATAGATAAACAAAGGTTATAAAAATGCAAAGATTATATACAATCTTTTAAACTTAGGAGGTACAAAGCTCATGAACACAAATGCATGGCAGGGGTTTAAAGGACGTTTATGGAAGGATGAAATAAACGTAAGAGACTTTATTCAGAATAATTACACGCAGTATGAGGGTGATAAATCATTCCTCGAGGGCCCTACGGAGGCTACAGATAAGCTGTGGGACGAGCTTCAGGCGCTCTTTAAGGAGGCCAGAGCCAAGGGCGGCGTTCTTGATATGGATACCGATATTGTATCGTCAATCACATCACATGCTCCGGGTTATCTTGACAAGGAGCTTGAAAAGATAGTGGGACTCCAGACAGATAAACCGTTAAAGCGTGCGTTTATGCCGTTCGGCGGTATAAAGATGGCGGAAGGAGCGCTTGAAAACTACGGCTATACTCCCGATCCGCTTATGCACAAGATATTCAACGATTATCATAAAACGCACAACCAGGGCGTTTTCGATGCGTACACGCCTGAAATGCGTGCTGTAAGAAAGAATAAGATTATTACCGGTCTTCCCGATACATACGGCAGAGGTAGAATTGTCGGAGATTACAGACGTGTTGCGCTCTACGGTATAGATTTTCTTATGGAGCAGAAGGCGAAGGATCATGACAACTGCGGCTCAGGCACTATGACTGATGATGTTATACGTTTGAGAGAAGAAATTCAGATGCAGTACAAAGCTCTTGCGGATATGAAGAGGATGGCGGAATCATACGGCTATGATATTTCCGCTCCGGCGACAAATGCGAAAGAGGCTGTGCAGTGGCTCTATTTCGGTTATCTTGCCGCAATCAAGACTCAGAACGGTGCTGCAATGTCGGTCGGCAGAGTTTCAACCTTCCTTGATATATATATTAACAGAGATATAGAAAACGGCGTTCTTACCGAGAAGGAGGCGCAGGAGCTTATTGACCACTTCGTTATGAAGCTGAGAATGGTTAAGTTTGCAAGACCGGATTCATATAACCAGCTCTTCTCCGGCGATCCGGTATGGGCGACGCTTGAAGTGGCGGGTATAGGTCAGGACGGCAGACACATGGTTACAAAAACCGACTTCCGTTTCCTTCATACACTGGAGAATATGGGGCCGTCACCTGAGCCTAATCTGACCGTTCTTTATACAAAGAGACTTCCGGAAAACTTCAAGAGCTATGCGGCGGAAATTTCGGTTATAACCTCGTCAATTCAGTATGAGAATGATGATGTTATGCGGCCGGTATGGGGAGATGATTATTCGATCTGCTGCTGCGTATCAGCTACACAGACCGGTAAGGAGATGCAGTTCTTCGGTGCGAGAGCAAACCTCGCAAAGTGTCTGCTTTACGCGTTAAACGGCGGTATTGACGCAAAAACGCGCACCCAGGTTGGCCCTGCATACAAGCCTGTGACATCGGAATATCTTGACTATGACGAGGTAATTGAGAAGTACGACGCTATGATGGAATGGCTTGTTGGCGTATATGTAAACACACTTAACCTTATTCATTATATGCATGACAAGTATTATTATGAGGCTGCGGAAATGGCGCTTATCGATACGGATGTAAGAAGAACCTTCGCTACAGGTATAGCAGGCTTCTCTCATGTTGTCGATTCGCTTTCGGCAATAAAGTATGCCAAGGTTAAGGCTATACGCGATGAGGACGGAATCTGCACAGACTTTGAGGTGGAGGGAGACTTCCCCAGATACGGCAATGATGATGACAGGGCGGACGATATAGCTGTATGGCTGTTAAAGACCTTTATGGAAAAGCTTAAGCATTATCACACATATCGTAATTCCGAGCCTACGACATCGATACTTACAATAACATCAAATGTCGTATACGGAAAGGCGACGGGAACACTGCCGGACGGCAGACAGGCGGGCGAGCCGCTTTCACCGGGTGCGAATCCGTCATACGGTGCGGAGAAAAACGGTCTTATCGCATCGCTCAACTCGGTTGCAAAGCTTCCTTATGAGTATGCTCTTGACGGTATTTCAAATACACAGACGATCTCTCCCGATGCTCTCGGTCATGACACCGCCCAGAGAACAAAGAATCTTGTATCAGTGCTTGACGGATATTTTGCCCAGGGTGCTCATCACCTCAATGTAAATGTATTCGGAACAGAAAAGCTTATTGACGCTATGGAGCATCCGGAAAAAGAGGAGTATGCGAATTTCACGATCCGCGTATCGGGCTATGCCGTTAAATTTATCGACCTCACAAGAGAGCAGCAGCTTGATGTAATATCAAGAACCTGCCACAAATCAATGTAATATGGAAGGGTATATTCATTCAACGGAGAGCTTCGGCTCGGTTGACGGACCGGGTGTCCGCTTCATTATATTTCTTTCCGGCTGTCCGATGCGATGCCGATTCTGCCATAATCCCGACACATGGAATATGGCGGACGGCGAGAGGACAGAGACAGAGCAGCTTGTAAAAAAAGCGCTGCGCTGCCGTGCATACTGGGGCAGTGACGGCGGAGTTACAGTCAGCGGCGGTGAGCCGCTGATGCAGCTTGATTTCCTCATTGACCTGTTTAAGCGGTTTAAGGAGGAGGGTGTTAATACCTGTATCGACACAAGCGGTGCACCGTTCACCCGTGAGCAGCCGTTCTTTTCAAAATTTGAGGAGCTTATGAAATATACGGATTTGCTTCTTGTTGACATTAAGCATATTGATCCGCAAAAGCATATTGAGCTTACCGGCAGACCGAACGACAATATTCTTGACATGCTCAGGTATTTGTCGGATATTAAAAAGCCCATATGGATAAGGCACGTCCTTGTTCCGGAGTGGAGCGATAACGATGAATATCTCATGAGGACGCATGAGTTCATCAGCACTCTCGAAAATGTTGAAAGAGTGGAGGTGCTTCCGTATCACACTCTTGGAGTGCATAAGTGGGAAGCCCTCGGATTGGAATATTCACTTGACGGAATAAAGCCGCCTTCGGAGGAGCGGATTGAGAACGCAAAAAGTATATTAGTATAAATACTAATAGAAAATCAGTATACATCTGTTAATCCTGACTGTAAAAGGTTATTTTTACACGTTTCATAATTATATCGCATTGTGTTAAGGTTACTATATTCTTTCAATTTCCTCATTAAGCTGCTGCATGCTTTCATCAAGCTCAGCTGTGAGCTGAGCACATTCAAGCAGACGGCAGCTTACGGTGTCGGGTATATCCTTGCGCTGTTTGTATCGGATTTTATGCTCCATGCTTGCCCAGGAGTCCATAGCTACAGTTCGGAGCTGTATTTCCACCTTTACCCATTCCTCGTGGTCAAGAAGTCTTATAGGTACTTCGATATGCATATGATAGCTCCTGTATCCGTTTTTTTTGGGAACCTTTATATAATCCTTTACACGGCATACACGTATGTTGCTGAAGTTTTGTATAACCTCAGCTATTTTATAAATATCCTTAGGGAAAAGGCATACAATTCTTACACCGGCAATATCATCAATGTATTTCAAAGCATTTTCCATTGTCGGTTCATAGCCCTTTTTTTCAAGCTTGCGCGCAATGGAGCTGGGACGCTTAAGTCTTGATTTAATATGCTCAACAGGATTTGAGCGCTTGTTGGCAAACAGCTCCTCCATAATTGTTTCGGCATACATATTAACAACCTTGAGCGCACCGGCATACGGCAGCATCGCAAGACGCATATCATGATCACTCATAGTTTCTATCAGCATAATTACACAACCTTTCAGACCGTATTATAGCACAAATTTGTATGAAATGCAACCCTGATTGTGTAAATAGAAGGTAAGATTGCTGTTAACATATTATCCGCAATCAATGCGCTGACGCATGACGGCGCAGATACTTTTCTCTTGTTGCCATACCGCCGCGGATATGTCGTTCCGCTTTGTTCTTTTCTAAAATTTCGCGGCATTTGCGGTAAAGCTCTCTGTTTATCTCGAACAGTCTTTCGTGCACATCCTTGTGGACTGTGGATTTGCTTACATTAAAGACCTTTGCTGCGGCGCGTACTGTCGTTTCGTTATCTATGATGTATTGTGCAATATCCAGCACCCTTTCTTCAATATAATCTTTCATCACTACCCCCAATTCCGGGACAGAAAATATAAATGATTTTTTTTGATTTTGCCCCGTTTTTCTGTACAATATATGAAAATTTTCGGGGGAATATTACGTTTGACTTGACAAAGTTTCAGAATTCGGATAAAATATATAATGGATTTGAATGAGAGGAGCGGTCTTTGTGAAAAATGATTGTGATATGTGTATGAATTACACGTATGATGAAGAATATGACTGCTTTACGTGCTCGGTGGATATGGACGAGGATGAGGCATATTCTTTGTTTTCAAATAAAAGACGGGTATGTCCTTATTTCAGATTCGGCGATGATTATACTATAGTCAGAAAGCAGAACTGATATGGCAGAATTTGATAAAATATCGGATGATGAGCTTGTAGCTATGGCGCAGGCGGGGGATGAGGATGCGCTTGAGGCGATACTGATGCGCTACAAGCCGCTGGTGCATAAAAAGTCGCAGCCGTATTATCTTGCGGGAGGCGATGATGATGACATCGTACAGGAGGGACTTATAGGCCTGTACAAGGCGGTTGTGGATTTTGATAAGGATAAATTTCCGCTGTTTAAGGTGTTCGCCGGAGTATGTATAGAGCGACGCATAATTTCAGCGGTCAAAAAGGCTTCAAGACAGAAGCACACGCCTCTCAATTCATATATATCACTGAGCAACAGCGGATATGACGAGGAACAGGGGATCGCTTTGAATGAGGTTATTGACAGCGGCAGAGGTGAGAATCCGGAAAAGATACTTATAGAGCGGGAAAATATTTCCGGTCTTGAGGGTATAATCAATAATATGCTCTCACCTATGGAAATGAAGGTTTTGCTGTGCCACCTTAACGGAAAGACATACAGGGAAACGGCAGGGGAGCTGCGAAAGGATGTTAAGGCGGTTGATAATGCGATGCAGAGAATCAAGAAAAAGCTTGAGAATGTAGTGCAGCATTAATCATAAAAATAAGCGGCATTTTGAAAGGAAAAAGTTAATGTATACCGACAAAATAATAATATGCAGAGAATGCGGAAAAGAATTTGTTTTTACGGCAGGTGAGCAGGAATTTTATGCAGATCACGGTCTTGACAGCGAGCCGGTGAGATGCAGGGGATGCAGAAGCCTCCGCAGACACAGCAGCGCAAAGAAAATAAAGCGAGTGCTGTATGAGATAGTCTGCTCAAAGTGCGGAGAGGTTGAATCCATACCGTTTGAGCCAAAGCATGACCGTCCTGTTTTCTGCAGCGAATGCTACCGAAAAATCAACGGAAAATAAATTAATTTTGCCGTCAGATTTTTTGACGGCTTTTTAATAACTCCAATGAAAGGAAGATGCCTATGAAGTATAAGCTGAACAGAAAGCTGATTCCAATCTTTGATGAATCTCAGATTGAAAGCAGCGAAATACTTGTTGAGATTATGACGCTCGGCGAATTTGACGAGAAATATAAGGGTAATTATCACCATGAGCTGCTTATGGACTCCATGGAGCATATTCAGTATTCAAAGGTTGAAATTCTGCGTAGCTGTACGATCGGAACAATACTTGTACCTGATAAGCAGGATCTTCTTGAAAAGGAGTTCGGTTTCGGCTTTTATATTCACAAGAGGCATGTTATATTTATTGACGATACAAAGAGACTGCAGAAAATTGCGGCGCGTCTGCCGGAAATAAAAGCATATGATACTACTCTTGAGGCACGGTTCTTTATTGAGATTATTGAGTTTCTGATTAATGACGATGTTTTGTATCTTCAGCGCTATGAGGATATGCTTGTAGATGTTGAGGAGGAGCTTCTGGAGCATACTGTTGATGATTTTCATACGGATATGCTGCGGTACAGGCGTGAAATAATGACGCTGAACTCATATTACCAGCAGATGACCGAGGCGCTTCAGATGATGAGTGAGAATAAAAACGGACTTTTTAACGCCGAGGATATAAGACTTTTAAGAGTAGTAGCAAACCGCGCTGACCGTCTTTATGACAATACAAAGATGCTTCGAGAGTATACCGTGCAGCTTCGTGAAATGTATCAGTCACAGATTGATATTGAGCAGAACAAGACAATGCGTATACTTACGGTCGTAACAACCATATTCATGCCTCTTACTCTTATTGCGGGCTGGTACGGTATGAACTTTGAGCATATGCCGGAGCTTCATTCGCCGTACGGATATATAGGTGTTATAGCGTTCAGTGTGCTTGTTGTTGTGGGAGAAATAATTTTCTTTAAATGGAAGAAATGGTTTGATTAATAAAACAGGAGGACGTACCAAAACTCAACCGAGTTTTGGTACGTCCTCCTGTTTTATATTCAATCGTCTATATCAACTAATTTTTTTACAGGGATGTTCAGTACCTCAGAAATGGTAAATAATGTTTTTAAAGACGGACAAAAATAACTGTTCGGGCCTTCAAGCTGTATTAAATTAACAGCTTGTAGAACCGAAGCCTCCGTCACGTATGCCATCGGCATCATCATCAAGCGTTATGCCGTATTCTATAAAGATCCCCTGGCAGAAGCCGTCGCCGCGGTTTAGTGTGACAGACTTGCTTTCGTTGCTGTCATTTGTTATTTTGCAGAAAATATGTCCTTCATTGGTGCTGTAGTAATAATCACTGTCAATTATACCTACCGTGTTATTCATCTGCAAACGGTATTTGAAGCCGAGACCGCTTCTGGGATACAGCTTCAGCACCCATTCCGGCTCCATCCGAACGCGGATTCCTGTCGGGATTTTTATGGTTTCGCCCGGCTTTAAGGCAAATGCCTCCGGCGTAAAGAAGTCATAGCCTGCAGAGCCCTTTGTCGCGCGGCGTGGGAGCTTTATCTCATTATATATCGCGGCGGGATCGCTGCCCGGAAACGCTTCCTCACATGCCGGTCTGAACTGTTCAAAGCTGACCTTTTCAAATTTTGCTATTCTTTTCATTCATTAAATTCTCCTTGGATTATTCTGAAATTACTACAATAATTATACAATAAAAATGTTATAAAATCAAGCCCATGACGAAATTTAATAAATTCTATTGCTTTTTATATTCGGTTGTGGTATAATACTGTTAATTTATTAAACTGGATGTGATGATATGAGCGAACTGCTGGAAAAATGCGCCTCAGCTAAGGCTGCTGCGCAGCGGCTGGTGAGTGTTTCAACGGAGGTTAAGAACAATGCCCTTGAGGCGATAGCTGCGGCGCTTAACGAACGCAGCGATGAGATTCTCGCCGCAAACAGGCTTGATCTTGAAAATGCTGAGGCTAACGGTATACGCAGGGCTATGATAGACAGGCTTACTCTTACAAAGGAGCGTATTAAGAATATTGCTGACGGTGTTCTTCAGGTTAAGGCGCTGGCTGATCCTATCGGCGAGGTTACAGGTATGTGGACACGCCCGAACGGATTACAGATCGGCAGAAAACGTGTTCCTATGGGCGTTATAGGGATTATATATGAAGCGCGTCCGAATGTTACGGTTGATGCTGCTGTGCTGTGCCTTAAAACCTCAAATGCGAGCATTCTCCGCGGCGGAAAAGAGGCGATTGCTTCAAATACCGCTATAATGAGGATTATGCAGGATGCGGCATACGGTGCCGGAATCCCGGAGGGAACTCTGAATATAATTGAGGATACCTCACGCGAAACTGCGACGCAGCTCATGAAGATGAACGGCTACATAGATATGCTTATTCCGCGCGGAGGAAAGGGACTTATAAAGAGTGTTGTTGATAATGCAACGGTTCCGGTTGTTGAAACTGCGGCGGGCAACTGTCATGTGTACGTGGACGGTGACGCGGATCCGGGTATGGCTGAGAAGATTGTTATGAATGCAAAGGTACAGAGGCCGTCTGTATGCAATGCGGCAGAAACGCTTCTGATTGACAAGTCGGCTGCAAATGAATTTGTTCCCGTAATATTTAATGCTTTGAGAGAGGCGGGCGTTGAGATTCGCGCGGATGAAGCATCAAGAGCTATATACTCCGACGGTGTTGCGGCTGCTTCGGAGGATGATTATTATACAGAATATAATGATTATATATTGGCGGTTAAGCTTGTCGACGGTATTGATGAGGCGATAGCGCATATCAATAAATACAATACGAAGCATTCTGAGGCAATAGTGACAAGCAGCTATGAAAAAGCACAGAAATTCCTTAATGAGGTTGATGCTGCGGCAGTGTATGTTAATGCTTCCACGCGCTTTACAGACGGCTTTGAGTTCGGCTTCGGCGCGGAAATCGGAATAAGCACACAGAAGATGCACGCAAGAGGACCTATGGGGCTTGAAGCGCTTACATCAATAAAATATATTGTTTACGGAAACGGTCAGATAAGAGGATAATAAAATGAGAATTGTGGCAGCGACAAATAATGTCAATAAAGTAAGAGAAATAAAAAAGATTTTTGAACCTCTTGGATTTGAGGTGGTCTCGCAGCATGAGGCAGGAATCGACGTAGATGTTGAGGAAACGGGCAGAACCTTTGAGCGCAATGCGCTCCTTAAAGCAAGAGCGGTTGCCATGCTGTGTGATGACTGTGTTATGGCGGATGATTCCGGACTGTGTGTTGAGGCACTTGACGGGCGTCCGGGAGTATACAGCGCACGTTATGCCGGTGAGGGAGCTTCAGATGCACAGAAGATTGAAAAACTGCTCGGAGAGATGAAGGACGAGAAAAACAGAAGGGCTAAATTTGTTACATCAATGGCATTTATATTCCCCGACGGCAGAGAAATTGTCACCAAGGGCGAGGTGAACGGCAGAATTATTGACAAGCCGGAGGGTGAAAACGGCTTCGGATATGATCCCGTATTCTACTGTCCGGAGCTGGGCAAAACATTTGCTCAGGCAGATGATGACGAGAAAAACAGTGTATCTCACAGAGGGCGTGCGCTGAAGGCGCTATATGGCGAACTGAAGCAGGTTGTCGGTGATAAATAATTAAAATTTTAAAATGAAGAGAGGATAAATGATATGATGAATGATATTTTTTTGGAGAATCTTGTTCCGCGCAAGAAGGATGCAAAGGATAAGGCGATAATCGTTCTGGTTGTTTTGGCAGGTGTTGTTCTGACGGTGGTTCTGCTGATGCTTATGTTCGGTTTGTCAATGGCTGCTATGTCCTCGGACCAGATGCGGAATATGTCCTCAATGACATTCAGTATAGGCTTGCTGCTTGTTGCGGCTGTATGGTACGGCGTTTATCGTATTATTAATTCACGCAATGTTGAGTACGAGTATATAGTCACAAACAGTGAGCTGGACATAGACAAGGTCATGTCAAAGCGGGGAAGAAAGCATCTTATAACGATAGATGTGAAAAACGCATCCTGTATGGGCAGAATTGATGATGATTCCTGCAACAGCGTCTACAAAAACCCTCCCGAGGGTGTAAAGATTCTCGACTACAGCGCAAACAGCAAAATGAGCTTTACATATTTTATTGACTGCCGTGTCGATGAAACCAGAAAAATTGTCCTTTGCCAGCTTACCAATAAGATGGCGGAAGGACTTTGGAGATATAATCCGAAGTGTATCAAAAGATATATTAACGATTGATCAGTCTTTGGGGGGAGCTGTATGTACAAGGCGTGTTATGCTGAGGAAATGCGTGCGGTCGACCGCGCTGCGACGGAGCTTGGATTTGTTCCGGGTATAATCCTTATGGAAAACGCGGCACTTGCATGCGTGAATGAGCTGCAGAGGTGCTTTGAACTGTCGGGAAAATCAGTTGCCGTTTTCTGCGGAAAGGGCAATAACGGCGGTGACGGGCTTGCTATAGCCCGGCATCTTTACAATATGGGTGTTGCGGTCAATATTTTTCTTGTGAGCGGAAATGCTTACAAGGGTGATGCGAAAATCAACTATGATATTGTGACGGGAATGGGAATCCCCATTGATACCATTGCCGATACGGACGGATTTGAATATGTTATACGCTCCTTTGATATTGTAGTAGATGCCATTTTCGGCACCGGAATAAGCGGTGTGGTGCGCGGGATAGCGTATGATATTATACGTCTGATAAACGAGAATGCAAAATATATTCTTTCCGTGGATGTGCCCAGCGGCATAAACAGCGACAGCGGAGAAATCTGCGGTGTTTGCATAAATGCGGATAAGACAGTAACCTTTGCAGGATATAAGATAGGTATGTTTATGTATCCGGCAGCGGACTGTACGGGAGAGATTGTCGCGGATATGATTTCCATGCCGAATATTGCGATTGAATCCCAGAATTTGCAGATAAATGTAACAGATGCTGAATTTGTCAGAAATACGATCCCGCCGCGGAGGAATAATTCACAGAAGGGCGATTACGGCAGGCTGCTGATAATTGCAGGTTCTTTGGGTATGAGCGGTGCGGCGTATATGGCATCGGAGGCTGCACTGAAATCGGGCGCAGGTCTTATAACACTCGTATGCTGCGAAACAATCAGCGAAGCTCTTGAGGTCAAGACCACCGAGGTTATGACGCTGCCGGTTGATGATACGGACGGCCATATTGCATATTCGGCCGTTACGCATATACTTCCGCAGCTTGATCGGGCGGGAGCGGTGCTTATAGGTCCGGGACTGGGCAGATCAACGGATGCTGCAGAGGTGGTGCGTGCTGTTCTGAAAGGAAGCCGTGTTCCGGTTATCGTTGATGCCGATGCAATAAATGCGGTGGCAAAGAATAAAACGCTGCTTTCGGAATGTGCCTGCGATTTGATATTTACTCCCCACGCAATGGAAATGTCACGTCTTACAGGGCTTGATGTTTCGTATATTGAAGAAAACAGAATTCAGGTATCGCGCGAGTTTGCCGAGGAGAACGGAGCTGTTCTGCTTTTAAAAGGACATCATACTGTTGTAACAGATCGGTCGCTTACGCAATATATTAATATAACGGGTAATCCCGGTCTTGCATCAGGAGGAAGCGGTGATGTGCTTGCCGGAATTATTGCTGCGCTTGCGGCAAGAGGTGCAGGCTGCGCCGAGGCTGCGGCTGCGGCTGCCTATATCCACGGTCTCGCAGGAGATATTGCCGCTGCAAAATACGGGCAGGAATCCATGAGCGCTGCAAATGTTCTGGAATGTCTGCCGGAGGCTTTTTGTGAAATATTAAAATCGGACAAATGAATAAATTTATGATATATTAAAGAGGTATTTTGGTAATGGAGAAACGAACACGGGCAGAGATAGATCTTGATGCTCTGGCGTATAACATGCGCGGAATACGCAGAATAACTGATTCGGACGCTATGATTATGGCGGTGGTAAAGGCAGATGCGTACGGTCACGGTGCGGTTATGTGTGCAAAGACACTTCTTGAAAACGGCGCCGACCGTCTTGCAGTGGCAACGCTTGATGAGGCTATTGAGCTTAAGCGCGCATTTCCCGAGGTGCCGGTCATGATTTTAGGCTCAAGCATGGAGGAGGAAGCGGAGGAGCTTGTTGCAAACGACATTATTCCGAGCGTTTATACCTATGAACTTGCAAAGGCTTTGTCGGACGCTGCAATCAGGCTGAATAAAACAGTCAGAATCCATATTAAGCTTGATACGGGAATGTCAAGAATAGGCTTTGTCGTGACGGACGGAGATAACAGCGTAATTATTGATACAATAAAGAGAATTTCCGAGCTGCCGATGATAGATACGGAAGGAATGTTTTCACATTTTTCAACCTCAGATGAATATGACGGCAGCTATACACGCCTGCAGTTCAAGCGGTTTATGAATATCGACTCTGCGCTGAAGAATGCAGGTGTTAACATCAGAATAAGGCATATATGCAACAGTGCGGGGATTATGATGTACCCTGAATATCATCTTGACATGGTTCGTCCCGGCATCATTCTGTACGGTATGTATCCGTCTGATGAGGTTGACAAGACAAGACTTGATCTGAAATACGTTATGTCTTTAAAGTCATATATAACATATGTTAAGGAAATTGAGCCGGGCAGAGGTGTAAGCTACGGCAAGGAATACATAGCCGATGGAACGGCAAAACTTGCCACAGTTCCTATCGGTTACGCAGACGGATATTCAAGACTGCTTGCAAAAAATGCTAAAATTGCCGTTAATAATCAGATGTTTGCAATTGCGGGCAGAATTTGCATGGATCAGTGTATGATTGACGTTACCTCTGTTAATAATATAAACAGAGGTGACGAAGCACTGATTTTCGGAGACGGAGCAGTTACTGTGGACGATATTGCCGCATGGCTCGGTACTATTAATTATGAGGTTACATGTATGGTGAGCCGAAGAATACCGAGAGTATATATGCAGAGCGGTGAGGTTGTCGGCATAGTTGATTATCTGCTGTAATTATATCGAAAGGAGCTGGGGGCTTTGTCACACACCTGCAAGAATTATGAGGAGATTGAAAGAGAGCTTATGAAGGGCTATCTTGAAATGTCCGAAATCAATCTTGAAGAGGCGGAAAACAGTCAGACAGCCTGCAATGAGTCATTGCGGGTATGCGAGCAAAATTTGACGGAGTGTGAAGAAGAGTGACAGTAAAACGAGGAGACATTTTTTATGCTGATCTAAGTCCCGTTGTCGGCAGTGAGCAGGGCGGGATACGCCCCGTACTGATAGTTCAGAACGATGTGGGGAACAAGTACAGCCCGACAGTGATCGCGGCGGCAATAACCAGCCGGATAAATAAGGCAAAGATGCCCACGCATATTGAGCTTTCGGCGAATCTGTACGGACTGAATAAGGATTCGGTAGTATTACTGGAGCAGATAAGAACGATTGATAAACGCAGACTCAGAGAAAAAATCGGCAGGCTCAGCAGCGGAATGATGACGCGTGTGAACAGCGCATTATTCATCAGCTTCGGCTTACAGCTTGTATAACGGTTTACATATACCAAAGATAAGACGGCACAGCTGCATTTGCGCGGCTGTGTCTTTTTTTGAAAAACGTGTAAAATATTCATGTGAATATTGACATTGAATAATTTGTGTGTTAAAATAGCTTAGGGGTGTATCTGAAAAAATCAAAGGAGGATACACATGAATATTTCCAACAATCTCAAGGCAATTGAGGAAATTAAAAGCGATATTTTATCTGAGGTTGCCAATCTTTACAGGACACTTGCGGATTATGACGAGCTTGCCGATTACGGACCTGTTGAAAGCTCAATTTCAACAATAGTCGCTATGGATTACATATTGGCAAGACATCTCGGAATAACCTTCGGGACATTGGACGCAAGGGTCTGTGAGCTGCTTTCGATCGCCGAGGAAAACGGGCATTCACTCGAAAATGAATATAATGATATGTCCGAGCTTAAGAAATACATAAGACAAAGAGCGTAAAGCACGAAGGATAGGCTCACTTACGGAGGGTACTATGAAAAAAGCATATTCACATGTTATGCGCAAGTATATAGTTGCCGCGGTTGCGGCATCGCTTATGCTGATATTATGTGCGGGTCTTCTCTGTATAGAGAAGAATTATGTTCTTGCCGGGATACAGGGAGCAGCAGGTATTGCTGTTATTTCCGCTGTGGTTATTCTCGGAAAGAAACGCAGGGAGACAATAGCAAAGTACATTCATAAAATTCTTCAGGACAGCAGCGGTATTTCAGAAAATGCAATTATAAGCGTTCCCATGCCTATGGCTATATGCAGCATCGACGGAACAATACGCTGGTATAATGAAAGATTTGCAGGGATCTTCGGTGATCATAAGCTGCCTTATGAGGTGCTTGATGATTGCATTCCTAAGCTTAAATGGTCAGATGTGTTGAAATATCCGGGCGGAAAAACCTTTGAGACGGTTATGGGTGATCATACTTATTCCGTGCACTGGAATATGATTAAGGACAGAATGGGTGCTAATAAGCTGGGTGATCATTATTCGGTGTTCTTTTACCTTGTTGATGTTACGCATATAAAGCAGATTGAGGAACATTACCGCAACGAGCGTGTGGACATTGCGCTTATTAATGTCGATAATTACGATGAATTTGCACAGAAATCAGACGATGATCTCGTTGAGGCAGCATCCGGCAAAATACGTTCTGCGGTTGCAGCGTGGGCAAAGAGTGCGAATGCCGTGCTTAAAAAGACCGACAGAGACAGATACTTTATGGCGTTTGAGCATCAATATCTGGATAAGTATATAAACACTAACTTTTCAATAGTTGAGAATGTCGGACTGATTGCCCGGGAGGCAAAGTTTCCGCTTTCGGTAAGTATAGGCATAGGCACAGGCGCTAATATTGCGGATAATGAGACAAGCGCAAGACATGCTTTGGATCTGGCTCTGGGAAGGGGCGGCGGTCAGGTATGCATAAAGGACGACACACAGTTCAAATTCTACGGCGGTAACAACGGCGAATATGAACGCAGCTCACGAGTTAAGGCAAGGGCGGTCGCATCTGCTCTGCGTGATTTTATCGCCGGGAGTGATAATGTTATTTTTATGGGACATACCGCCGCTGATTTTGACTGCTTCGGTGCTGCGGTAGGACTTCAGAGAGCGGTAAGAAGCCTCGGAAAAACACCGTTTATCGTACATGAGCATTCCGCTCCGGCAATTGATAATATGTATAATATGCTTAAGTCGGAGCCTGAATATAACGGTATGTTTATGGACGAAAATGATATACTTGAAGAGGTAACAAAGGATACGCTGCTTGTTGTGCTTGATACGCACCGTCCTTCCATGCTGCCGTGCAGCAAGCTCCTTGAAAAGGTGAGTAAGGTGGTTCTTATTGACCATCACAGAAGATCAACTGAGTTTATCAGCCCGTGCTCGCTCATTTATCATGAGCCGTATGCCTCCTCAACCTGTGAAATGGTTACGGAGCTTATAGAATATATGGGAATCGGCAGCTCCATAACAAAGAAGGAGGCGCAGTGTCTTTATACCGGTATCATCATGGATACGAAGAATTTTATGCTGAAAACAGGCGTAAGAACCTTTGAGGCAGCTTCATATCTCAGAAAAATGGGACTTGATACAGTTGCGGTACGCAGAATGTTCTGCACCACGAAGGAGGATTATACGCTGAAGTCCGAAATTGTAAATTCATCGGTTATGATAGCCGGGAATATTGCGTTGGGAAAAACCTACAGGATACATAATAATATACGAATGGTTGCTTCACAGGCTGCGGATGAGGTTCTTAATCTCGACAACGTGACGGCATCGGTGGTTGTCTATCCGTCTGAGGGAGGATGCGGCTTCAGTGCAAGATCTGTAGGCACGGTAAATGTTCAGCTCATTATGGAGAAGCTCGGCGGCGGCGGACACGCTACGGTTTCGGGTGCTTATATAAAGGGCATTGATGTTGACGAAGGTGTGAAAAGAGCGGGTGCGGCAGTAAGGGCGTATCTTGCGGATATAAAAGAATAAAAGGAGAGAAGTAAAATGCAGGTTATTTTAACTCAGGATGTAAAGGGTCAGGGCAAAAAGGGTCAGATGGTTAAGGTGTCAGACGGCTATGCCAGAAACTTTCTTTTTCCGAAGGGGCTTGCACAGGAAGCTACAAAGGAAAATATAAATGTACTTAAGGGTAAGCAGGAGTCGCTTGCGTATAAGGTTAAGACGGAAACCGAGGAGGCTGAGAGAATCGCGGCAAAATTTGAGGAAATCAAGGTTGTCATTAAAGCGAAGGCGGGCGATAACGGCAAGCTGTTCGGCTCGGTTACATCAAAGGATATTGCAGATGCGCTTACAGAACAGCATCACATAAAGCTGGATAAGAAAAAGTTTGTCCTGCCGGACGGACTGAAGGTTCTCGGTACTGCAAATGTAAAGGTTAAGCTGTATTCGGGCGTAACAGGCGAGCTGAAGGTTGAAGTTGTTAAGCAGTGATGGAAGAGTTTAACGAAAACTATGATGGGTATGAGCAGGAGCCGCGGGGCAGAGGGATGACTGTTGACGCTCTGAATTCAGGGCTGGTCGCAGAACGGGATTTGCCCTTTAATATGGAGGCTGAACAGGCGGTTCTGGGCAGTGCACTGAGTGACTCGTCAAGTCTGAGTGATGCGGCGGAGATATTAAAGCCATCGGATTTTTATTTCACAGCGAATAAATTCATATTCAGCGCAATCATGGATTTGTTCAATGATAATAAGGATATTGACTTTGTAACGGTATCAGAGCAGCTGAAGGTAAACGGAAAGCTGGAGGCGGTAGGAGGAATTGACTATCTTAAAAATCTTTCGTCAAGCGTGCCTACAACTCAGCATGTAAAGTATTACTCCGAGATTATAAAAGGAAAGGCTGTTGTGCGTCAGCTTATAGAGAGCGCGTCTTCAATTACGAAAATGGCATACAGTGAGGAGGATCCTTTGGCTGTGCTTTTGGAGCGTTCAGAGCAGCTTATTTTTGACGTGTCAGCGTCAAGACAGTCGAACGACCTTGTGCATATCAGTGAGATACTTCAGACGAGTTATGAAACAATTGCTAAAAATGCGGGTAATGACGGTGGTATAACAGGCCTTGATACGGGCTTTCACGAGCTGAATAAGCGATGCGGCGGCTTTCACGGCGGTGAGCTTATCATAATTGCCGGAAGACCGGGTATGGGTAAGTCCACCTTTGCGGTTAATATTGCAGAGTATATGAGCATTCATGCCGGTAAGACGGTTGCTATCTTCAACCTGGAAATGCCTAAGGAGCAGATTGTAAACAGAATTCTCTGCTCACAGGCGCTTGTGAATAACGGAAAAATCCGTAACGGTACAATGGAGATAGACGACTGGGAAAAGATATGCGATGTGGCCGATACAATAGCCAAGGCACCGCTGTATATTGATGATACGGCATCAATTACGGTGTCGCAGATACGCGCAAAGTGCAGGAGATTAAAGCAGACCAAGGATTTGCAAATGGTTATAATCGACTATCTGCAGCTTATGCAGGGCAGCGGCAGAGCGGATAACCGTCAGCAGGAGATTTCGGAAATATCCAGATCTCTTAAGGTTCTCGCAAAGGAGCTTGATATTCCGGTTATTGCACTTTCGCAGCTTAAAAGAGAAAGTGAAACTCAAAAGGGAAAACGTCCGATACTGTCGGATTTGCGTGAATCGGGAGCGATTGAGCAGGATGCCGACATGGTTATGTTCCTGTTCAGAAACTATTATTACAGTAAGGATCCTGAGGAAAAGAATCTTGCTGAGTGTATAATAGCCAAGAACCGTAACGGTGAAACGGATACCTTTCCGCTCGGCTTTAAGGGCGAATTTACAAAATTTCAGAATATTGAGTACAGGACTGAGGAGGGGTAGGATACTTCCCTCAGCCCTTATTTTTTGATAAAGTAACGGAGGAACTATGATAAAGTCGGTAGAAAAAACAATGCTGGAGCAAAATATGCTGCCGTTCAAATCTGTACTTGTGGGACTGAGCGGCGGGGCGGACAGTGCGGCGCTTGCCCATGCTTTATGTGTACTTTCGAAAAAATACGGATTTAAGGTCTGCGCCGCGCATGTCAATCACGGACTTCGGGGCGAAACGGCGGCACGTGATGAGAAATTCTCCTCCGATCTTGCCCGCAGTCTGGGAATTGAATTTTTCTGCCTGCATGCATCAGTGCGTGAGGAAGCGGAGAAACGAAAAATAAGCGAGGAGCTGGCCGGGCGTGAGGTTCGCTACGGCTTTTTTGCGCAGCTCATGGACAATCATGGCATAGAATACACCGCAACGGCGCATCATAAGAATGATAATGCCGAAACAATACTGATGAATTTTATACGCGGCAGCGGAATCAGGGGACTGTGCGGCATTCCGTACAGGAGGGATAGAATCATCCGTCCGCTGCTTGATGTGTCGCGGGAGGAAACAGAACGCTACTGTCGTGAAAATAATATTGATTACGTTACGGATGAAACAAATCTCGAAACCGTATACACAAGAAATAAGATAAGGCATATTATACTGCCGGAGATGGAAAGATGTATTAATCCGTCCTTTGTAGATACTGTTACGAAAAATGCTGCGGTACTTTCATCTGATGCCGATTTCCTGGATGGTGAGGCGGATAAGGCATTCAGTATGCTGGTAAAAGATTTATGTGTTGATACAGCCCGTCTTTCAGGGCTTCATCCGGCTGTATCGTCCAGAGTCATAAGAAGAATGATAGACAATATATGCGGCAGTGAAGATGTTCCGTCTGCCGTTGTTTTTGCCGTACTCAGGCTTGCGGAACGCGGCAGGACAGGCTCACGCACCGATATTGCAAGGGGAGTATATGCGGCGGTGGAGTATGGAAAGCTTTATCTGAGGAGAGAGCACGAGGATGCGGAGGGCTTTGACTATACCCTTAATATAGGCGGGAGTGTATATATACCCGAAATGGGATGCTCGGTGCGTGTTGAAAAAGCAGAGGAGCGAAGAAAGGACGGATGGGAGTATTTCGGACTGCCGAAGGAAAATTGCAGAATATGTATACGCAGCAGGAGAACGGGAGACAGATTTATGCCGATGGGAATGAAGGGGATGAAAAAAGTTCAGGATTTTATGATAAATGAAAAAATCCCTAAGGATAAACGGGGAAGCGTCGGAATTGTGACATTTGACGAAGAAATTGCCTGGATTGCAGGCTACAGACGTGACGACAGGTTTAAATTTCATAAAAACGGTATAAAAATAAAACTTGAGTATTGAATTTATCTGAAAAATGTGATAAAATAAAAAGGTATCATTTATTAGGAGGTGGCAGCTTGCGAAAGGTTTTAAGAGATTTCGGAGTTTGGATTATTGTATTGCTTATCGCGTATCTTTCTTATTCGTTTCTTTCGAGGAATACGAGCAGTCAGCCGGAGGTACTCTATTCGGACTTGATTTCGTCTATAAAAAATGAACAGGTAGATAAGCTTGTTATATCGGATAAATTCGTGATCGCGGATATAGACGGTGTGGAGCGTATGGTAAAGATTCCGTCGCTTGACGTGCTGTATGCGGATGCGGGCGATGATATTGAGGATCAGATGGCAAGAGGAATGCTTAGTGTTTCCTCAAAGCAGCAGAGGTTTTCAATTGTAGGCTCGATTGATATTATATTTTCGGGTATACTCATTCTCATCCTTATTGTAATGCTTGTCAAGCGAGGTAACGGAGGCGGCTTTACAAAGAGCCGTGCTAAGCTTATGATGGAAAGAGGCAAGGTTACCTTTGAGGATGTTGCGGGAGCAAAGGAGGAAAAGGCGGAGCTTGAGGAAATAGTTGACTTTCTCCGCGATCCGATTAAATATACAAAGCTAGGAGCAAAAATTCCGCGAGGGATTCTTCTGGTAGGCTCTCCGGGTAACGGTAAAACTCTGCTTGCAAAGGCGATTGCGGGTGAAGCAAACGTACCGTTCTTCTCAATAAGCGGTTCGGACTTTGTTGAGCTTTATGTAGGTGTCGGCGCATCACGTGTACGGGATATGTTTGAGCAGGCAAAGAGGAGTAAGCCGTGTATTGTGTTTATTGATGAAATTGACGCAGTGGGCCGTAAGCGCGGCGCAGGCATGGGCGGAGGTCATGACGAAAGAGAGCAGACGCTTAATCAGCTCCTGGTGGAGATGGACGGATTTGCGGATAATGACGGAGTGATCATAATCGCTGCAACAAACAGACCCGACATACTGGACAAGGCACTTTTGCGTCCCGGCCGTTTTGACCGCCAGATTGTTGTTGACTATCCTGACGTAAACGGCAGAGAGGAAATACTGCGTGTTCATTCAAAGAGCAAGCCGCTTGCCCGGAATGTGGATCTGAGAAAAATTGCAAAGCTGACAACAGGATATTCAGGCGCTGATTTGGCAAACCTTATGAATGAGTCGGCTATTATAGCCGCAAAGCAGGGGCATGAGGAAATTACAGACAGCGACATAGAAGAGGCGAATCTTAAGGTCAGCATGGGTGCGGAAAAGAGGTCAAGGGTACTCACAGAAAAGGAGAAAAAGCTCACTGCATACCATGAGGCGGGCCATGCGATCGCATCGCGCGCGGTTGAGCGTGAACAGCACCGTGTATCTGCCATTTCTATCATACCGCGAGGTATGGCGGGCGGATTTACAATGTATCAGCCCGAGGAGGACAATAAGATGTATAACTCCCGTAGCGAGATGCTTAACAATATAATAGGACTGCTTGGCGGACGGGCCGCCGAAGAGATTATGTTTGATGACATAACAACAGGTGCGTCAAATGATATACAGCGTGCAACGGCGCTTGCAAGAAACATGGTCGTAAAATACGGCATGAGCGATGAGATAGGTCCGGTATCATATGATGACGGCGGCGAGGTGTTCTTAGGCAGAGATTACGGTCACTCAAAGCAGTATTCCGAGCGGACCGCAGCGTCAATAGATGAGGAGGTAAAGAAAATCCTCAAGGCTCAGTATGAAGCGACTGAGAAGATTATAAGAGAGCACAGCCGGCAGCTCACAAGGGTTGCAGAGCTCTTGCTTGAAAAGGAGACAATCTCCGGTGAGGAGTTTGAAGAATGCTTTACAGCATAGGAAGGTGGTGAAATATAATGGCACAGGTTACAAAGGATACACTTATAGGTGAGGCTCTCATGCTTGACATGAATGTTGCCGATATTCTCATGAACGCGGGAATGCACTGCGTGGGCTGCCCGGCATCGCAGGGCGAGTCAATCGAGGAGGCATGTCAGGTTCACGGCATGGAATGTGAGCCTCTCGTTAAGGAAATCAATGACTTCCTCGCAAAGAACGAGAAATAATCCCAAATTCAGAGCACTGCGTCATACGGCGCGGTGCTTTTTTAAAGGTATATAACAAAGCAATTAAAAAAATTCTAAAAATATGTATTTGAGGAAAAGTTTTTATTTGACCTTGATTTTTAAATATATATATGGTAGAATATAATAAAATCTGTTGAAAGGAATTTCGAAAATGAGAAAACAGACAAGAAGCGAAGCCAGAGAAGCACTGTTTACACAGGTTTTTCAGTTTGCTAATCACAGAGAAAATATGGATGAGGTACGCGGTTATATGCTGGATGAGCTGCCGGAGTGTGAGCAGAATATAGGATATATTACAGAGGTCACAAATGGTATTCTTGAGCATGAAGATGAGATAATAGATATTATAAATGCCCACCTTAAGGGCGGATGGAGCTTCAGGCGTCTTTCAAAGGCATCCAGAACGATATTGAAGATTGCAATTTACGAGATGAAGTATTGTGATGATGTTCCGGCAAAGGTTGCGATAAATGAAGCGATAAATTTGGCGAAGAAGTATTGCGATGAGAAGGAGCCGAGCTTTATTAACGGTGTTCTCGGCGGTGTTATGCGTGAGCTTGAACAGTAAGATGCTTACTCTTGGTATAGACACAAGCAATTACACAACCTCCTGTGCGGTATATAACGGCTCAGATTATGAAATGAGCCGGAAAATTCTTGATGTTAAGGCGGGAAGCCGGGGAATACGTCAGAGTGAGGGTGTGTTTGTTCATAACCGTGAGCTTCCGGTGATGCTTGGGGAAAAGCTGCGTAGGTTTCAGGGCGAAATAGATGCTGTAGGCGTAAGCACAAGACCGAGGTCTGTTGAAGGCTCTTATATGCCTGTGTTCACTGTAGGACATGGGTATGCTGAGGTTGCTGCAGCGGCGGTGGGAGTAAAGCTCTATGAGTTTTCGCATCAGGACGGACATATTATGGCGGGAATATATTCCTCAGGTATGCGTGATTGGTTAGATCGGCCGTTTATATCGGTGCATATTTCGGGAGGTACAACCGAAATACTGCTATCGGAATATGACGGGTATAATTTCAGAAACGAAATAATCGGGGGAACTCTCGATATAAGCGCAGGGCAGCTCATTGACCGCATAGGTGTTAAAATGGGACTGAAATTTCCGTGCGGCAGGGAGCTTGAGTCTCTTGCACTCAGAACCGATAAAACCGAAAGACTTCCGTTTTCCGTTAAAGATGCATATATTAATTTTTCAGGTGTTGAAACAAAGCTTATACGGAGCGTGGAAGGTGCCGAACCGGTGACCGCAAGGACTGTGCTGCGTTATATCGGCGATGTTCTTGTAAAGGCTATAGGAAATGCAGTGACGGATACCGGAATCAATAAGGTTCTTATTGCCGGTGGTGTGGCGTCAAACAGCATAATCCGCGGAATTATTTCGGAACAGCTGAAGGCGGAGGTATATTTTGCCTCAAAGGAGCTGTCTTCGGATAATGCGGTGGGAATTGCGATACTTGCGGCAATGGCAAAGGAAAGGGATAGTATATAATGGATGAAGCACAGCAGGTAATAGGTACCGTTTCGCGTGTAAATAATTATATAAAAAGACTGCTGGACAGTAAAGCTGTTCTTAATAATTTGTGGGTAAAGGGTGAAATTTCCAATTACAAGCGTCATTCATCCGGACATATTTATCTGACCTTAAAGGATGAAAGCAGTGTTCTTAAGGCTGTTATGTTCCGTTCGGCAGCAAATACGCTTGCCTTTGAGCCCAAAGACGGTATGAAGGTGATTGCAAGGGGACGTATATCCGTTTACGAGGCGGGAGGCGCATACCAGCTTTATATAGAGGAAATGCTTCCGGACGGTGTCGGAGCGCTTTATCAGGAATACGAACGGCTGAAAAAACAGCTCGAAGCCGAGGGACTGTTTGACCAACGCTTTAAAAAGCCGATACCGAGATTCCCCAAAAAAATAGGTGTTGTAACTGCTCCGACGGGAGCGGCGGTACGTGATATAATAAATGTCGCCACACGTCGCTTTCCGCTTGCGGAAATTATAATATATCCGGCGCTTGTTCAGGGGGTTGGAGCAAAGGAAAGCGTGGTTAAGGCAATAGAGTATTTCAATAAAACAAAATCCGTTGACACGCTGATAGTCGGCAGAGGCGGAGGAAGCATTGAGGATCTGTGGGCATTTAATGAGGAATGTGTTGCAAGGGCGGTTTTTGCCTCACAGATTCCGGTTATTTCCGCGGTAGGTCATGAGACTGATTTTACAATTGCGGATTTTGTTGCCGATCTGAGGGCACCTACACCATCGGCAGCGGCGGAGGTGAGCGTGCCGTCGGCGTTGGAGCTTTCAAGGCTTATCAGCATATACAGAACCAGAACGTATGCCTCAATACAAAGCAGAATTGAATATAACGAACAGAGGTTAAAGCGTTTAAAGCCGCGAGATCCGCAGGACAGGATAAACGAACTGAGACAGAAGCTTGATATGCGCACACACAAAATGGAAAATTCATATAAGCTGAAGCTGAGTAACGGTACCGGAAAGCTCGGAGCACTCGTAGGAAAGCTTGATGCGCTGAGCCCGTTAAAAACGCTTACAAGAGGGTATTCAATTCCTGTCAGGGAGGACGGAACGGTTCTGCGCAGAACAGAGGATTTTGCTCAGGGTGATGAGTTTATATTAAAGCTGCGTGACGGAGACGTGGACTGCATAGTAAAATAAAGGGGAATGATCAGTATGGCAACCAAAACGTTTGAGGCTTCCATGGCGGAGCTTGAAGAGGTAGTAGCACAGCTTGAGACGGGCGATATATCGCTTGATGATTCACTCAAGCTGTTTGAGAAGGGAATAAAACTGGCTAAGAGCTGTCAGAAAAAGCTGGATGAGGCTGAAAGAAGGGTGAAGATCCTTACGGCAGACGCGGAAGGCGAAATGACAGAGGAGGATTTCGGAGGCGTTGAGGAATGAGTGAATTAAAAGCCGGATTAAAGCACAGAATAAATATGATAAACACCGCGCTTGAAGAATATCTCCCGGAAAAGGAGAATCCGCAGGCTGTTATATATCGTGCAATGCGCTATAGTCTTTTTGCCGGGGGAAAACGCTTAAGGCCGATTCTTATGCTTGAAGCTGCGGTAATGTGCGGCGGAGAGTGGGAGGATGTAAAGCCGTTTGCGTGCGCTATGGAGATGATACACACATATTCACTCATACATGACGACCTTCCGGCGATGGATAACGATGCTCTGCGACGCGGTATGCCGACAAATCATATAAAGTTCGGTGAGGATATTGCGATCCTTGCGGGTGATGCGCTGCTTAATAAGGCATTTGAGGTTGCCTCGTCGGCAAACTATGCAAATCCGGCAAGGGCAATAAAAGCGCTCTCGGTGCTTGCAGAGTCAAGCGGAACAGAGGGCATGATAGGCGGACAGGTGGTTGATATAGCTGCGGAGGGCAGAAAAATCGCACTTTCGGATCTGCAGTATATTCATCTGTTAAAAACCGGCGCTATTATACGTTCTGCGTGTGTTATCGGCGGAATTATGGCGGGAGCTGATAAAGAACAGCTTGAGGCTGTCGATATGTTTGCAAAAAATCTCGGCGTTGCATTTCAGATAAGAGATGATATTCTTGATGTTGTGGGGAACGAGGAGGTACTTGGGAAACCGATCGGTTCTGATGAGGTAATGGAGAAAAATACATACGTAACAATATCAGGTCTTGAAAGGTCTGAACAGCTTGTTAAGGAGTATTCCGAGAAGGCGAAGGATGCTTTGAAAATATTCGGTGAAAAGGCACAATTCCTTACAGAGCTTACAGATTACCTTGTAAACAGAAATAACTAATAAAGGCGGAGTTCGATGGACTATTTTTTACAGCTGTCGCAAAATGATATATTACAGACCGCGGTAATATCATGGCTGGCGGCACAGATACTGAAGGTAATAATTGTATTTATAATAGACAAGCGTCTGGATTTTACGAGGCTGACCGGATCGGGCGGGATGCCCAGCTCGCATTCCTCGTTTACCGTGTCGCTTGCGGCGGCGACAGGATTCGCTTGCGGATTCGACAGTGTTGCGTTCGCGGTAGCGGCGGCATTTTCCATTGTCGTAATGTATGACGCATCCGGTGTGCGAAGAAGTGCCGGGCAGCAGGCTGCGATTCTCAACAGGATTGTTGAGCGGGTAGGCAAGGACGATATTTCAGAGACGGGAAAGAAGCTGAAGGAGCTTTTGGGACACACGCCGATGGAGGTGTTTGCGGGGGCAATTCTCGGTCTTATCATTGCAATAATACGATATGTATAAAAAATTTATACTTGACAAAATAAAATGCTGATGTTATAATAATGATAACAATTAAATGCTATGAAAAAGACAGTAGCTCCGGCATAAATCCGGTAAGAGAGGGAATATCGCGGCTGTAAGTATTCCTGCGGAGGGCGTGGAGTGAACACCACTTTGGAGCAGTGGAGGAACGGACGAAAGTCTCAGTAAAACCACCGTGAATCTGCGTTAATGATAAATTGAGTGGCCTCCTTACGGATGCAATCAGGATGGAACCGTTTATTATTGATTTATGCACTCCTGAGCAGATTAAATTTGTCTGCTTGGGAGTTTTTTGCTTTAAGCAGACAACACTCAGAAAAAGAAAGGAATGAAGTAACATGGCAGTTGAAATGGATGAACTTCAAACGCTGAGACACTCAGCATCACACATTCTCGCACAGGCAGTAAAGAGATTATTCCCCGAGGCAAAGCTCACAATAGGACCTCCGATTGACACAGGCTTCTATTATGACTTTGATATCCGGACACCGTTCTCACGTGAAGACCTTGATAATCTCGAAAAGGAAATGAAGAAAATAGTTAAGGAAAATCTCAAAATTGAGCGTTTTGAGCTTCCCAGAGATGAGGCGCTTGAGCTTATGAAGGATGAGCCGTATAAGCAGGAGCTTATAAACGAGCTTCCGGAGGGGGAGCCTATCTCGTTCTATAAGCAGGGAGAATTTACGGATCTCTGTGCAGGTCCGCATGTGCGTTACACATCAAAGGTAAAGGCGTTCAAGCTCTTATCGGCAACGGGCGCATACTGGAGAGGTGACGAGCACAATAAGATGCTCACGCGAGTATACGGTACTGCATTTAAGACAAAGGATGAGCTTGCAGAACATCTTGAGCAGCTTGAAGAGGCTAAAAAGCGCGACCACAACAAGCTTGGCCGTGAGCTTGAGCTGTTCACAACAGTTGATTATATCGGTCAGGGACTTCCGATAATGCTGCCGAAGGGCGCAAGAATAATCCAGCTTCTCCAGAGATGGGTTGAGGACGAGGAGCAGAAACGCGGCTGGCAGCTCACAAAGACACCGCTTATGGCAAAGAGTGATCTTTATAAGATTTCGGGTCACTGGGGGCATTATAAGGATGGTATGTTTATATTGGGCGACGAAGAAAAGGACAAGGAGGTATTCGCACTCCGTCCGATGACCTGCCCGTTCCAGTATCAGGCATTCCTTAACAGAGGACGTTCATACAGAGATCTTCCGATGCGACTGAACGAAACTTCAACTCTGTTCCGTAACGAGGCATCGGGTGAGATGCACGGACTTATCCGTGTAAGGCAGTTCACGATATCCGAGGGACACTTGATGTGTACGCCGGAGCAGCTTGAGGACGAGTTCCGCGGCTGTCTGGAGCTTACAACGTATATGCTTAAGACTCTCGGACTTCTTGAGGATGTAACATATCGATTCTCGCAGTGGGATCCGGACAACAGAGAGAAGTATATCGGAACCGAGGAGCAGTGGGATGAGGCTCAGGGCAAGATGAAGGTTATTTTAGACGACCTTGGTCTCGACTACAAAATCGGTATCGGCGAGGCGGCTTTCTACGGTCCTAAGCTTGATATCCAGATTAAGAATGTACACGGCAAGGAGGATACTCTTATCACCATCCAGATCGACCAGATGCTTGCAGAGCAGTTCGGTATGGAGTATGTTGACCGTGACGGTAAGAAGAAGAATCCGTATATTATTCACAGAACCTCAATCGGCTGCTATGAGAGAACGCTTGCACTTCTTATTGAGAAGTATGCGGGCGCATTCCCTGTATGGCTGGCTCCGGTACAGGTTAAATTCCTTCCGATTGCAGACCGCCATCTTGACTATACCTACGATGTAAAGAAAAAGCTTGAGGCTGCGGGAGTGTTAAGAAATGAGGTTGATGACCGCTCAGAGAAGCTGGGCTTCAAACTCCGTGAGGCGCAGCTTGAAAAGGTTCCTTATATGGTGGTTATAGGTGATACGGATATCGAGAACGGCACTGTTTCTGTGCGTTCGCGCAAGAAGGGTGACCTTGGCAGTATGCCGATTGACGAGTTTATAAAGCTTATTGTAAACGAGGTAGAGACAAAGGCTCTTTAATTATAGTCATCACATAAATCATCACGTTCGAATAATATAGATTATTATATCGGCGGGGTGATGTCATATGAGATTGGGAATGAAAAGAAAACACAGCACATGGCGCATATTGATTCCTGTGCTGTGTTTCATTTTTATAATATTTTGCGCGCATCGTCTGTTAAAGCGCGCCGAGCCGGTTTTTGTTGCGCAGTGTTCAAATTATTCAAATACTGCATTTACCGACCTTGTAAACAAATGCGTAATAGCAGAACTGGAAAAAGGTGAGTTTGAAGGCTTTTTTAAAATAATATCTGACAGCAGTGAGCGTATAACGGCAATTGAAGCTGATACTGCGCAGATCAACAAAGTTAAGTCAGCGCTGATGATTGATATTCAGAATACACTTAACAATGATTATCCCGCAAAGGTATATATACCTCTGGGCAGTCTTTCCGGGTATTCTCTGCTTTCATCTGTGGGGCCTGTTCTGCCGGTACAAATAATACCTATAAGTGTTGTGAACGGAGAGCTTGATGAAAGCTTTGAGGATGCGGGAATAAATCAGGTGCGTCATAAGCTTTATCTCACAGTGACGGTTGATATGCAGTACAGGGGCTATATGATGAATGAAAGAGAGCGCATCGAAACATCCGTTCCGATAGCCGAGACAGTGATAGCGGGCGAGGTGCCGCGTTACTACAGCGGAAGTGGTGCAGCCGCGGAATAATTTCTCCTGTTTGAAAAAATAATGACAAGAAAAAACATTCAGATTATAACTTGTATTTTTATTCTGTATATGATATAATATTATTATTAAATAAAATTTTTAAGGAGTGAGAACTGATGGCAACGGATGAAAAGCTGGACCTGATACTCGTTGAATTGCGGAGTGTCAAGTCTGACGTTGGTCAGATGAAGGCTCATATGAATGCCCTTGAAGGCAAGATGAACACCTTTGAAGATAAGATAAATGCTGACAGGTATGATCGGATGAACTTTGAGTGGATGCGGAGAAATACGGAAATAGCTGTTGCAATGACTCAGATGGTAAATGACAGACTGAATTTTATTGAAAAGACGGTTGTACGTAAATAATACATTTCCCCGCTGTTCCGGGAGTGGAGGCATCGGGTTTGTAATTAATATCTGAAGGCTGAAGATATAAATTCCAAGGAGGGAAAATATCAATGGCTGAGCCGAAAGAAAGAATTGAGAAGCTCACTGAGCTTATAAATTACCATAACTATAAATACTATGTAGAGGATTCTCCCGAAATAACTGATTTTGAATTTGATGCTATTCTGCGTGAGCTTGAACAGCTTGAGAAGGAGTATCCGGATCTCAGAAAGGCGGACTCACCGTCTGTGCGGGTGGGCGGCGAGGCGGCGTCTACCTTTGCCGAGGTGAGGCACACGATCCCAATGCAGAGCTTGCAGAAGGCTTTTTCAATGGAGGAGATATATGATTTTGACAGAAGGGTCAAGGAGGTAATCCATGATCCTGAATATGTGGTTGAGCATAAGATTGACGGATTGTCGGTTTCACTTGAGTATGTGAACGGAGAGTTTGTAAGAGGCTCAACGCGCGGCGACGGAATAACCGGTGAGGATGTAACGGAAAATATTAAAACAATACGTTCAGTACCGTTAAAATTAAAGGATCGTATACCGTTTGTTGAAGTGCGCGGCGAGGTTTTTATGTCAGCCGACAGCTTTAAAAAGCTCAATGCGCTGCTTGAAGAAACGGAACAGCCGCTTTTTGCAAATCCAAGAAATGCGGCGGCAGGCTCTTTAAGACAGCAGGATCCGAAAATCGCAGCAAGACGTAAGCTGGATATATTTGTATTCAATATTCAGCAGATTGATGGTGTTGAAATAACAAACCATATAGAGGGCTTGAGGTTTTTAAAGGCTCAGGGCTTCAAGACGATTTTAAATGATAAAGTATTCAAAAGTATTGAGGATGCGTATAAAGAAATACAGAGAATTGGCGATGAACGCGACTCCCTGGGCTTCGGCATTGACGGCGCTGTCATAAAGGTGAATGATTTTTCTGCACGTGCAATGCTGGGAGTAACGGCAAAGTTCCCGAAATGGGCTATAGCGTATAAATATCCGGCAGAAAAACAGACAACGGTTTTAAGGGACATAAAGATACAGGTAGGCAGAACCGGAGTTCTGACGCCTTTGGCAATTCTTGATACTGTACGGATTGCCGGCTCAAATGTATCACGCGCAACACTTCATAACAGCGATTATATCAGGGAAAAGGATATAAGAATAGGCGACACGGTTGTGGTTGAAAAGGCAGGGGATATTATCCCGGCTGTGGTTGAGGTTTTAAAAGAGGACAGAAGCGGAGACGAAACGGAATTTCATATGCCTGACAAGTGTCCCGAATGCGGAGCGGAGGTAGTCCGTGAGGAGGGAGAGGCGGCATATCGCTGTACCGGCATAAGCTGTCCTGCGCAACGGCTGAGAAATATAATTCATTATGTGTCCCGTGACGCAATGGATATAGAAGGACTGGGACCGTCAAATGTTGAGAAGCTTGCGGATAACGGATTTATAAGCGATGCGGCAGATATATATTATATTGATTATGAAAAGGCCGCCGGACTGCGCGGCTTCGGAGCTAAATGGGCATCTAATCTAAGAGCGTCAACGGAGAAATCAAAGACAAATCCGCTTTACAGGCTGATATTCGGTCTGGGAATAAGACATATAGGGGAGAAGGCGGCAAAAATTCTTGCTGCAAGGTATAAAAATATAGACGCGCTTATGGATGCATCGGCTGAGGAAATGTCTGAGATTAACGATATAGGCCCTGTAATGGCGGAATCGGTCGCTGAGTTTTTCAGACAGCCGCAGAATGTGGATTTTATTTACCGTTTGAAAATGGCGGGCGTTGACTGTGTTGATGAAGCTGTTCAGGCGGAGGATAAGCGCTTTGAAGGTAAGACCTTTGTTCTCACCGGAACACTTGAAAAATACAAGCGCTCCGAGGCATCGAAGATAATAGAGAATCTCGGAGGAAAGACCTCGTCGAGCGTTTCAAAAAAGACAAGCTATGTTCTTGCCGGAGCAGAGGCGGGCAGCAAGCTGATAAAAGCGCAGTCTTTAGGAATTACCGTGATTTCCGAAGATGAGTTTGAAGAAATGATCAAATAGCCGATGCTGATATATCATATAAACAAATAATTATAATTATGAAAAAACAGATAATTACGGATTACAGAACATCACCGGAGGCAGTATCGGAGCTGAATAGGCTGGGCTATGAGGTGGTTTTGACAAAGCCGCTGCCCGGGCTGTATCGTGAGATACAGGGACATACCGACATACAGCTTCATGCTTTTAACGGCAAGGTTTTCTGCGCGCCTGAAGTATACGGCTATTACCGGGACATTCTCAGGGAAGTTGAGGTCATTTGCGGCGCGGCAAATCTTTCGATGAAATATCCTTATGATATTGCGTATAATGTATGCAGAATAGGCGGCTATGCGATATGCAGAAAAAGATTTACGGATGAAGCAATCATTTCAGAGTATGAAGCTGCGGGAAGGAAAATCCTTAACACAAGGCAGGGTTATGCAAAGTGCAGTATATGTGTTGTAAACAACGAATCGGCAATAACGGCTGATGAGGGGGTATACAGGCTGCTCAGAGAAAACGGAATACATGTCCTTAAAATACGTCAAGGATATATAAGGCTTTACGATATGCAGGGATTTATAGGCGGCGCATCGGGACTGCTGGAGAAAAATATCCTTGCCTTTAACGGTGATATAAAAACTCATCCCGATTGCGACCGTATAACAGATTTCTGCCGCTCCTGCGGTGTTGAGGTTGTCTCACTTGCAAAGGGTGAATTGCAGGATATAGGCAGTATTATGAGAACGGATATTTAAGAGCTATGCAATATTATTTATATATGAGGAGGAATTATTAATGAACAACTACAAAATCAATACAAAATGCGTGCAGGCAGGCTACACCCCGGGTAACGGCGAACCGCGTCAGATACCGATAATACAGTCAACAACATTTAAATATGCCACGAGTGAGGATATGGGCAAGCTCTTTGATCTTGAGGCAAACGGATATTTTTATTCAAGGCTGCAGAATCCGACAAATGACTATGTTGCTGCCAAGCTTGCTGAGCTTGAGGGCGGCACGGCGGCGATGCTCACTTCATCGGGACAGGCGGCAAATTTCTTTGCGCTGTTTAATATATGCGAGGCGGGCAGCCATATTGTTTCATCATCATCTATCTACGGCGGTACGTTTAACCTTATATCAGTGACCATGGCAAAGATGGGAATTGATGTGACATTTGTGTCACCGGACTGCACGGAAGAGGAGCTTAACGCAGCGTTTAAGGAAAACACTCGGGCGGTATTCGGAGAAACAATAGCGAATCCGGCGCTTACTGTTCTTGATATTGAAAAGTTTGCAAAGGCGGCTCATGCTCACGGCGTTCCTCTCATTGTTGACAACACCTTCCCGACACCGGTGAACTGCCGTCCGATAGAGTGGGGAGCGGATATTGTAACCCATTCCACGACGAAATATATGGACGGACACGGAGCTGCCGTGGGAGGTGCAATAATAGATTCGGGCAAATTTGACTGGATGGCACATGCAGACAAGTTCCCGGGACTTTGCACACCGGATGAGTCATATCACGGCATAACATATGCCGAAAAATTCGGTAAGGAGGGAGCGTTTATAACAAAGGCTACTTCGCAGCTTATGAGAGATCTGGGATGTATCCAGTCACCGCAGAGTGCGTTTATTTTAAATCTCGGACTTGAGTCACTCCATGTGAGAATGCCGCGTCATGTTGAGAACGGACTGGCGGTTGCGGAGTTCCTTGAAAAGCAGCCTCAGGTTAATTATGTTAGCTATCCCGGATTAAAAAGCAGCTCTTATTATGATATAGCGAAGAAATATATGCCCAACGGCGGCTGCGGAGTTGTGTCATTTGAGATTAAGGGAGGACGTGAAGCGGCGGAAAAATTCATGAAGGAATTAAAGCTTGCCGCGATCGAAACCCATGTTGCGGATGCGAGAACCTGCTGCCTTAATCCGGCAACATCAACGCACCGCCAGATGAGCGAGGAACAGCTTATTGCAGCCGGGATTCCGGCAGGACTTATAAGGATTTCCTGCGGTCTGGAGGACAAGGAGGATCTTATAGCCGACCTTGCACAGGCGCTCAGAGCCATATAAGGTGAGTTATGGCGCAGTATATAACAACCTTTACGGGCAGGCATTTTTATCCGCTGAAGCCTGATTATGGTGATATATGTATAGAGGACGTTGCACATTCGCTGTCGCTGCTGTGCCGCGCAAACGGACATTATAAGGAGTTCTATTCGGTTGCGGATCACTGTATCGACTGCGCGTATGAGGCGCTGTCAAGAGGCTGCGGTGATTACATGGCCCTCTTCTGCCTCCTGCATGATGCGTGTGAGGCATATATTTCCGACATTCCTCGTCCGGTTCGTGTAGATCTGAACGGAATAGACGAAATTGAAAATAATCTTTTAACGGAGATATACAATGCGCTTGCCGGACAGCTTCCAACGCCTGAACAGTGTCACATCATCAAAGAGATAGATGACTGTATGCTCTACCATGAGTTTCTTGCGAAGATGGGCGAGGAACTGAAATTTTGCGGAGCGATGCATTCGGACAGAACTTTTGCGACTCGTGCACCGTCAGAGTCGGAGCGCGAATATGTTATGTTGTATAATAAGCTTAAAAATTCATAATATGCAAAGGGCAGCCCGCATACAGGCTGCCCTTTATTGACATTATTCATCAATATCTTGCGTTGTTCTTTATAGCTCTGTCCATGCTCCTTTTAGCATCCCGTCGTGCGATGTCCTCACGCTTGTCATAGAGTTTTTTACCCTTCACAAGCGCAAGCTCAACCTTGACAAGCGAGCCCTTTAAATAGACCTTGAGCGGAACGAGAGAGAGTCCCTGCTCCTTTATCTTCTGAGAAAGCTTCAGTATTTCCTGCTTATGCATAAGCAGCTTTCTTTCGCGCATCGGATCGCGGTTAAAGATATTGCCCTTTTCAAAGGGGCTGATATTCATCTGCTTTATAAGCACCTCACCGTTTGTAATTCCGGCATATGAGTCCGCAAGATTGACCTTGCCCTCACGTACGGATTTAACCTCAGTGCCGAACAGCTCTATACCGCATTCATAGGCTTCCAGAATGAAATATTCATGTCTTGCCTTTTTATTCTGCGCAATAATCTTTATATTGTCTTTCTTTTCAGCCATGTCCATACCTCTGTAATAAAAAATATTTTCTGTTTCCGATACAAGTATAACATATTTATTTCCAAAAGTAAAGGGGTATAAGCTTAAAGAAAAAATAATCCTTGCATAATCTGAACAAATATAGTATAATAAGGTTAAGTGTCATGAAAGGAATTAAGCGTATGAGTATAAATTTAAAACAGTCGGTAAAATGCCCCAAATGTGCTCAGATGTCTGAGGTGACCGTATGGAGCTCAATAACGGTTAAGGACAGCGCGGATCTGAAAAAGGATCTTCTGGAGGGCAGAGTCAATATATTCCGCTGTCCAAACTGCGCGCAGGCGGGACTTATGCCGCATCCCATGCTTTATAATGATGAGGATAAGCGGCTTATGATTACATTTTCACCCGCTGATGATGCAGTGGTAAAGCAGCAGCTTTTTGAGAAGGTTCAAAGCGCGTCAAAGGAGTCGGGAGAGCTTGAAAAGCTTGAAGGGTATAATCTCAGATTCGTATCGGATTATAACGCGCTGCTTGAAAAAATATTGATTTTTGACAATGGATTTAATGATAAGGCCATAGAGGTAATAAAGCTTATGATCCTGTCGCAGGATATAGATAAGAGCGAGCAGAGAAGCTGCCGCTTCGGCAAGAGCGAAAACGGCAATATGGAGTTTATGATACATGACTTTATAGAAAATCAGGTGTATACCTCACAGGTTCCGGTTGAAACCTATAACACGATTTGGCAGAGCCTTAAGGAATCGGGGGTAAAGCCATATTCCTTTGAATGGGAGATAGTTGACGGAGCGTATGCAACGCGCCTGCTCAACGGGTATAATAATAATTTTTAAGAGGACGGTAAAATGGAGATAACATCAAAAACAAAGCAGCTGGGAGTTATCGGTCATCCGATCGGGCACAGCTTTTCACCTGCGCTGCATAGCTTCATTGCCCGGGTTACGGGTGATGATTATGTATATACGGCGTTTCATGTGCTGCCGGAGAACGTGGGTGATGCGATACGCGGTATGCGTGCGCTCGGAATCAGAGGTATTAACGTGACGGCTCCGCACAAGCTTGCGGTTATGGAATATCTGGATGAGATTTCGCCGCAGGCGGCGCTGCTCGGTTCAGTTAATACAATAGTTAATAACAACGGAAGACTATGCGGCTATAACACAGACGGCGAGGGCTTTTACCGCGCTCTTGTCAATGCGGGAATTAATGCCGAGGGTGCGAAAATACTTGTCATGGGCTGCGGCGGTGTGGTAAAACCGACTCTTACGCGCATAATTCAGGCAAAGCCGGAGAGTATAACTTTAGTGAACAGAACAAAGGCAAAGTGTGAGGCAATGTCAGAAAAAATGTACAAGTCAACCGGATTCAGAGTTAAAACCGAGCTTGAGAGCTTTGATTTTGACATAGTTTTAAATACGACCTCGGCGGGCATGGCGCCGCAGCTTGACGCTCTGCCGATTGACAGTATTGATGAAATTGAAAGCTGTGATTTCATACATAGCGGCATGGCATGTGTTGATATGATATATAATCCGGAGGAAACATTGTTTCTTAGGGAAGCGCGCAAAAGAGGTGCAAAGACGCTTAACGGGCTGGACATGCTGATATATCAGGGAATCATAGCAAATGAATTGTTTATGAACAGGAAGCTGCCCGAAGGTATAGCAAATCAAATCCGCAGAGAGGTATTTAAGCGATGAATATTGTACTTACAGGCTTTATGGCATCGGGAAAGACTGAGATTTCAAAGGCGATTGCCGCTGCATCAAATTATAAGCTTATTGATACAGATGATATGATAGTTGAGGAAACAGGCAAAACGATTAATGAAATATTTGCCGAGGTGGGAGAACAGGGATTTCGGGAGATTGAATACAGGACAATAAGCAGGGCGGCAGCACTGGACGGCTGTGTGATTGCCACAGGCGGAGGAGTACCACTTAATAAAGATAATATAACCGCATTGCGCAAAAACGGCGTTATCATAAATCTTGCGCCGGATTTCAGCGTTATAAAGGAAAGACTTGAAGCTGCAAGAGCTGTAAGACCGCTTTTGCAGAATCAGGATATTGAGGCAATAGAAAGACGGTTCAATGACAGGCTGCCGTTTTATGCCGATTGTGATTTTAAAATACATATAATTAACGGAAGAACACCAAGATCATATGCGTTAGAAATACTTGCCATATGTGAAAGCTTATAATATGAGAGGAGTCCGGGATGAAGATAACAAGAGAGGCAGATTATGCTCTGAGAATTGTTTCAAGGCTTGCGCAGCAAAGTAATCATATGGAGGCAAAAGCGATTGCTGAGAAAAATGATATTCCATACAGATTCACCCTTAAGATTCTGCGCAAGCTTGTTCAGGCGGGGTATTTGAAATCATACCGCGGTGTGAACGGCGGCTATGCTCTCTGCAGGCCGGCAGAGAAAATAACGCTTAAAAATATAATTGAGGTGATTGACGGGCCTATAGCCTTAAACATTTGCCTTGGCGGAGACATCTGTGCCAATAATGTGGAATGCAGAGTGAAAAAAAAGCTTGCAGCTATTCAGAATAATTTGGTAGAGGAGCTTGATTCGGTCACGTTTAAAGATATCATAGACGGATAAAATATAGAGGAGCACGTCTGTGTGCTCCTTTAAATTACGGCAGCATCTGAAAGATTAAGTATGCCTTATAACAGACAGGAGAAGCAATGGATAGAAAAGAAAGAATATTAAGCTACATTTCCTCAAACACCTATGTGCCGCTCAGATTTAATGAGCTGGCAATAGTGCTTGACGTGCCGGAAAGCGACCGCAATGAGCTTTCGGGAATATTGGATAGCCTTGTAAAAGAGGGGAAAATATACAAAACGAAAAAAGGCAGATATTGTGTCATAAGCGAAAAAGGTCTTACAGCTGCGGGTGTACTCATGTGTAATGCGGCAGGAGGGTTTGGCTTTGTGCGCATTGATGGTGAAGAGGGCAAGGATATTTTTATCGCCCGTGAGAAGCTGGGCGGAGCCTATGACCGGGACAGGGTGCTTGTCAGGATAGAGAATAACGATAACGGCCGCGGACACCGGGAAGGGCATATAGAACAGATCATAGAGAGAGGTAACACCAATATTGTCGGAGTGCTTGTCGGTATGAAAAACGGTTATTACCGTGTATCACCGGACCGCCGGGAGTTCTTTTCACAGATTCGCATCAGGGAAGAGGATTTAGGCGGCGCATCAGCAGGCGACAGAGTAATGGTTTCAATTGAGGAGTATAACTCAAAGGGCAAGCCGGTAGGAATAATAACAGCGGTTCTCGGAAGCGGTGACAGCGTTGAAAGCTGTCTGAACGGACTTATCGCGGAAAATAAAATTCCCGAACGCTTTTCAAAAAAGGTTCTTGAAGCGGCAGACAGCCTGCCTGAGAGTGTAACCGATGAGGAGATAAAAGCCAGGGAGGATTTAAGGGATAAAAGAATATTTACAATAGACGGTGATGATTCAAGAGATTTTGATGACGCGGTATCACTTGAGGCTCTTCCGAGCGGTCGTATGATGCTGGGGGTACACATTGCAGATGTTACCCACTATGTCAAGGACGGGTCTGTGATAGACAAGGAGGCTTTAAAGCGTGCGACGAGTGTATATTTCCCGAACAAGGTTATCCCAATGCTGCCAAAACGTCTTTCAAACGGTATATGTTCGCTTAATCCGGATGTTGACCGCCTTACACTTTCGATTTTTATGGAAATAGACAAGGACGGAAATATTCATAATCACAGGCTGTCAAAATCAGTTATACACTCGTGTGCAAGAATGACCTATAACAAGGTGAATAAAATTCTTGGCGGGGATACTAAATTAAGAGAACAGTATTCTTTTATTGTTCCGGTGCTGGAGGAGATGGACAGACTGTCGGATGCTCTTGCAAAAAAGAGAAAGGAACGGGGGGCGATTGATTTTGATTTTCCTGAGGCGAAAATTAAATGCGATAATGCGGGAGAACCGGTAGAGGTTGAGATAGAGGAACGAGGTAAATCACAACGTCTTATTGAATCCTTTATGCTTGCGGCAAATGAAACCGTTGCGGAAATGGCATACTGGGCGGAGCTGCCGTTTGTATATCGTGTCCATGATGCGCCTAGCAATGAAAAACTGACTGCATTTAATGAGTTTATAAAGAATTTCGGATATTCATTAAAGGGTAAGATAGACAGTGAAAGTATTCATCCCATGGATTTGCAGGGTATAGCGGAAAAGGTAAAGGGCAGTCCTGAGGAAATGATGATTTCAAAAGTCATGCTTCAGTCGCTCATGAAGGCGGGTTACCGTGACACCAATGACGGACATTTCGGACTGGCGGCACGTTTTTACTGCCATTTCACATCGCCTATAAGAAGATATCCGGATCTTATGATCCACAGAGTTCTCAAGGAATTTATATCCGGCAATCTCAGCGACAGCCGCCAGCATTACTTTGAGCCCAGAGTGAGGGAGGCGGCAATAATATCAAGTGATCGGGAGATTGCTGCGGAGAAGGCTGAACGTGATGCTGACGATATGATGAAGGCGGCATATATGCGGCGGTTTATAGGCGAATCCTTTGACGCGGTCGTATCGTCTGTGACATCGTTCGGAATGTTTGCTGCGCTCGGTAACTCGTGCGAAGGTCTTATACGCTGTGAAAATATGAGCGGGGACTATTTTGAGTATGATGAAAATCGCCATATGCTCATCGGCAGACATACAGGCAGAACATATAGGGTAGGCGATATGATAAGGATTACGGTTGCGGCAAGTAATTTGCTTATGCGAAGGATAGATTTTGTGCTTGAAGGAGATGCAAGACGCGATATACTCGCAAAAATTGAGAAGCGCTCCCGAACGGCAATGGGACGCAGCGATGAGAAAAAGGAGAAACACGGAAAGCACCGCAGGATGAAGAGAAAGTATAATAAACCAAAGAAAAAGAGGAAGCGCTGATGAATAACGAAAGATTTGAAATAGTAGTGCCCACGCTGTTTGGACTTGAAGCGATGGTATCAAGGGAACTTTATCGTCTCGGTTACGACACGAATAAGGTTGAGGACGGAAGAGTTACCTTTGAAGGTGACTATGACGCAGTAATAAGGACAAATATGTGGCTGCGATGCGGCGAAAGGGTTCTTATTAAGGTCGGAGAGTTTAAAGCTGAGGATCAGGACGGATTGTTTGAGGGAGTAAAGAAGCTTGAATGGGAGAGATTCATAGATAAAAATGATGCCTTTCCGGTTAAGGGACACACAACACGCTCAAAGCTTGCAAGTGACAGAAGTTCTCAGATTACAATAAAAAAGGCAATAGCGGAAAGACTGGGGGAGAGGTACGGAATACAATGGATGCCCGAAACAGGAGTGACATATCAGGTACAGTTCACAATAATAGACGATGTTGTAACCGTTATGATTGACACAACCGGAATTGCTCTTCATAAGCGCGGCTACAGAGTAAAGTCAAACCTTGCGCCTGTGCGTGAAACTATTGCGGCGGCTATGGTAATGATAAGTTATTGGAAATTTGAGGAGCCTCTGCTTGATCCGTTCTGCGGAAGCGGAACAATACCTATAGAGGCGGCGATGTTCAAACGGAATATAGCACCGGGACTGATGAGGCATTTTGCTTTTGAGGATTTTCCGCAGATAGACGCGCGTATGCTTCAGGACGCCGCGGAGGAGGCAAGAGATGATTTGCACCGTGATGTAATACTTGATATCAGCGCATCTGATATTGACAGAACTGCGGTTGAGCTTACTGCGGAAAATGCAAGAAAAGCAGGTGTAGGAGAATTTATAAAGGTATCGCAGTGTGATGCGAGAAAAGTAATGGCAGATCGTCAGGGAGGATCAATCATAACTAATCCGCCTTACGGCGAAAGAATGGGTGAGCTCAGCGAATGCAGAAAGCTGTATCATTCCATAGGCAGAGCGTTTGCGGAGCTTGACAAATGGTCGTATTATATACTTACATCGCATGAGGGGTTTGAGAAAGAGTTCGGCAGGCGCGCCGACCGCAGAAGAAAGATATATAACGGAATGCTGCGGTGCTGGCTGTATCAGTATTACGGCAATAAGCCGTCCAAGAAAAATAAGGGAAACAAGAAATGAATATTAAATACGAGATATTAATCGAATATTTGCGGAGCTTAAAGTCGGTGGCGGTAGCTTTTTCGGGCGGAGTGGATTCCACTCTTCTGCTTAAGGCTGCTCATGACGTGTTGGGAGACAATGCCGCAGCAGTTACAGTGCGTTCATGCCTGTTCCCTCAAAGAGAACTGAATGAAGCAAAAGCTTTCTGCGAAAAGGAGGGGATAAGGCATATTATAGTGGAATCGGATGAGCTTAACATTGAAGGCTTTGCACAGAATCCCTCAAACCGCTGTTATCTGTGTAAAACAGAGCTGTTTCTTAAAATGCGCAATTCGGTTAAGGATATGGGGATTGAGAACATAGCTGAAGGTTCAAACACCGATGATAACGGCGATTACCGTCCGGGGCTGATTGCCGTAAGGGAGCAGAATATAAAAAGTCCGCTGAGATATGCCAATCTTAATAAGGCGGAAATAAGGGAGCTATCAAAAAAACTTGGTCTAGACACATGGAATAAGCAGTCATTTGCCTGCTTGGCATCAAGATTTGTCTATGGTGAAACGATAACAAAGGAAAAGCTTGCAATGGTTGACAAAGCAGAACAGCTGCTTATCGACATGGGGTTTTCACAGGTAAGAGTACGGATACACGGTAAAATAGCAAGGCTTGAAATACCAAGAGAAGAATTTTCAAAGCTGATAGAGATGTCCGATAAGGTTTATAATTATATCAAGTCACTCGGCTTTACATATGTGTCAATGGATCTTGGCGGATACCGCACGGGCAGCATGAATGAAGTATTGCTGAAATGAAAGGTTGTATTTCGCTTTTTTCCGGTATGTGAAAAGAGGCATTAACCGCATGCATTAAGTATTATTAAAATACGAAGTACTTAATGCATGCTATATAGCTTTTCGTTTCAGCGTAAAAAATCGTAAAAAATTTTATTATTTTTAAAAAAAGTATTGACAAATGCAATAACATCTGCTATAATAGTTTTTGTTGTTGGGGGATATGCTCACGGCAGCAAAAATATAATATGCGGGAGTGGCTCAGTGGTAGAGCGTCACCTTGCCAAGGTGAACGTCGCGAGTTCGAATCTCGTCTTCCGCTCCATCTAAGACCTGATATTTCGGGTCTTTTTTTATTGTGAATGTATTGACAAAATTATAACAATATGATAAAATAATAGCATTAATATATCAATAAGGTGGTAATATTGATGTTTGCTGCTCATATACGTAAAAATAAGTATGGGGAAGTCGAAGAAGAACAGTCGGTAAGAGAACATTGCAGCGGAGTCATGGCTTTGGCAGGTCAATTCGGTGAAACCTTAGGAGCTTCCGATATTATAAAATGCGCTGCGTTGATTCATGATTTAGGTAAGCTGACTGTGGATTTCAACGGCTATATACATGGGATTAATAATTTTGCAAGAGGGCAAATAGATCACTGTTTTGCAGGAGCAAAATTTATAAATGAGTATGCAAGAAAATATGATAAGCATCAGTATTACGATACTGCCATGCTTATTGCCCGGATTGTCATTTCTCATCACAAACTCCACGATTGGGTAAATGACAACTGTGAAAATTATTTTGAGCAAAGAATCGGAAAGTCAGATAGATATGTGGAGATTTTAAAGAATAAAGAAAATGTTTTTTCGGAAGAATACATAGATGATTTATTTGAAAAAGCAGTGAGAGAATACGAACGTCTGCACGAAAGAATTCTCGAAATAAGCGAAAGAGACAGACGGAAATACTGTTTTTACATGGGTATGCTTGAAAGACTCCTACAGTCGATGCTGGTCGATGCGGACAGAATAGATACGGCCGAGTTTATGGAAAATAAGAGAATAAGACTTGATTATGACATGAATGTTGTCCGCAATGAAATGTATAATAATATTGAAAAGATAAGCGCGGAGTTCAGGACACTGACAGATCGTATTGCCGTTTATCGTATGAGTATTTCAGACAGGTGTGCCGGGTTTGCCGGAAAGAAGAGAGGGATATGCCGGCTGGTTGTTCCCACGGGCGGAGGAAAAACCATTTCCTCAATGAGGTTTGCGATTCATTATTGCAAACAATTCAATATGGATAGAATTATTTATGTTGCTCCTTTCATGTCAATACTTGAACAGAATGCAAAAATAATAAAGTCTATGGTAGGCGATGAAACGTTATTTTTGGAGTTTCATTCCAATATTATCAGCAGAATTAATAATGATGAAGAATTGCACAAATATGAAATGCGCACAGATTTGTGGGATTGTCCTGTTATAGCAACAACAATGGTTCAGTTTCTAAACACCTTGCTTTCTGATGAGATGACTTGTGTAAGAAGAATGCATAGGCTTTCTAAGTCGGTTATAATTATTGATGAGGTTCAGTCTATACCGATAAAATGCGTAAATCTTTTTAAGCTGTCTGTTAATTTTCTGCAAAAAATATGCGGTTGCACAATAGTGCTGTGCTCAGCGACTCAGCCCACTTTCGCGGACGGAAAATACGGTATCAGATTTGACTGCGAGGAGAGTATGACAGGTGACTTTACCGAAGATTTTAAGAACTTTAAACGCACTGAGATTATCCCGGCTCTGCGCAGAGAGCAGTACAGCTTTGAGGAGGCTGCGGAGT
>JAQXTR010000005.1 GCA_029219585.1 Clostridiales bacterium | reverse complement strand
TAAAGTTCAAGACGTTCGGCTGCGGCGCAGCTATCGCTACAAGCTCAATGGCAACGGAGCTTGTAAAGGGCAAGTCTATACAGGAGGCTCTTGAGCTTACAAACAAGGCCGTTATGGAGGCTCTTGACGGTCTTCCGCCGGCAAAGGTGCACTGCTCGGTGCTTGCGGAACAGGCAATCCACGCCGCACTCAAGGACTACAGCGAGAGAACCGGCATAGATCTCGGTTTGGGCGAGCTTGAGCATGAATTTGACTGCGCCTCCTTCCACAAGGATATGGCACAGAACAAGCAGTAAGGTATAGTTAAATCAAAAATGGGCTGCGGCAGCAGTCCATTTTTGATTTAATACCTTCACCCTAAAAATCATGTCTGCATCCACAGTCAATATGATATTTTTCAAAAATATTAACAATTTCCTCTATCACGTCAAAATCTGATAAATTATCATTTTTGATACATTCACGAATATCTTCAAGCGCAGATATTGCAGTAGTCTGTGCTATACAGTCAATATCTATATCACTTTTCTTCAGACTATTGATTATTGCATCCGATATGCCGCTCGTCAGTAATTCGAGTTTTAATTCCATTGAAGGTCCTCCCCACCTGGAAAATTTATAGTCAAAAAAATGCGCTGCCGATTAAACCTCAGCAACGCATAAAAAACGCTGCTTTGATTTAATGCTGCAACACACTCAATATCTGCGAATATAAACTCAAAACAGGTAAAGACAATCAAAGCATACGCGTTTTTACAAAACTCGTACACCTATTTTAAGCTTATATTAATTTAAGTGTGTTGCAAATCTATAATATCACATTCGGGTTAATTTGTAAATACCATTTCATAAAATTTTGTGATGAAAATCAAAATGGCTGAATCAAAACTCAAATCAGTTTTGATTCAGCCGCTGCTGTATTATGTATTTTTCTTCTTTTGTGAGGATTGCGGCTTTTCTTTGTTGAAAAGTCCATACCCGGCTGCACCTCGCCCCGCTTTGTATCAAAGCACTCCTCAATATCTTCAAAGCTTTCAAGGCTGTAATCCTCGGCAATTCTCAGAAGCACCCTTGCGCAGGCATAGGCGTCGTCATATGCCTGATGATGATTGAAGGTAATCCCCAGAGCATCACACAGCTTATTCAGCCTATGGCTTTCAAGCTCGGGATATGCCTTCTGCGACAGCTTTACCGTACACATATATGAAAAATGCGGCAGCTCTATTCCGAAGCTCTGAAGCGTCTGACACAGGACGCGCACGTCAAAGCTCGCATTATGCGCAATAACCATCTTGTTTTCAATATCCGGCTTTATCCGATCCCAGTACGCGTCAAAGGTCGGCATATTCTCAACCATTCCCGGTCTTATTCCGTGTATTTTTATATTATAATCATTAAACTCAAACGGCTTGGGTTTTATCAGTATTTCCTCACGCCGTACAATTTCGCTGTTTCGCACCACGCACCAGCCCAGGCTGCATACGCTTGTAAATTCTGAGGTAGCAGTCTCAAAATCTATCGCAGTAAAATCCACTTATTCTCACTTCCCTTTTGTTATTTTCGGTTAAAATACTCTATCTCTGACGCTGTAAGATACCTGAACCGACCCTGTGGAAGATTGCCCAGCTCGACAATGCCCACATTTTCGCGCCGGAGCTTTTTAACCTCATGTCCCACAGCCTCAAACATCTTGCGCACCTGACGGTTTCTTCCCTCGTGTATTGTCAGCTCGACCAGTGTCATTCCCATATCAATTTCAAGAATCTCACATTCTGCCGGAGAAGTCTTTTTACCGTCAATAACCACTCCGCGGCGTATTCTGTTCAGCTCCGGAATTGTAAGAACACCCTTCAGCACCGCATAATACCTTTTTGACGACTCAAAGCGCGGATGAGTTACCTTATTCGCCCAATCGCCGTCGTTTGTCATAAGCAGCAGACCCTCCGTTTCATAGTCCAGACGTCCAACCGGAAAAATCCTCGTGTGTATCTCCCTCTGTACAAGATCCATAACCGTAGGGCGGTCAAACTGATCCTTAACGGTGGTTACATATCCCTCCGGCTTGTTGAGGGCAATGTATATTTTTTTATCAACCGCCTTTACAAGCACCCCGTCAACCTCAACACGGTCATTTCCTATCTCCACCTTAACGCCCTGCTCTGTTACGACTGCGCCGTTCACGCTTACACGCCCCTCATCAATCATTTTTTCCGCGGCGCGTCTTGAGGCTGTGCCGCTCATCGCTATATATTTCTGAAGTCTTACTATTTCGCCCATTATTATTTTCTCCTGTTTCTTATAAAATATTTTTTATCAGCGTCAGTATAGTAAACATAAAGCACGGCCTTATGTCCGTCCGCGTCCCTGCCGCAAAATCATTCTTTGCAACAACGTCCACGCTGCCCGCACTCCTGCCGTTGCATAATATCTCCGCGCTGCCCGCCTTTTCGCCCTTGTTAAGCGGAACACCGTCCATGTCCGGAATATGCGGCACAATATCAATATTATGATACCCCTCCCCGTTAACCGGAATGTTAAAATCCTCCGCCGCGACCAGATCGCATGAGCTTTGTCCGCTCACCGCGTGACCCAGGCAGTCTCCCGCCGAAACGGCATTTATCAGACGGCAGTCGCTGAAGGCAAGCTCCATAAGCTCTCTGTGCTCGTTCCAGTCGTTTGAGTCATTGAGGGTAACGGCTATATATTCTGCCCCATCCCTCTGCGCCGCACTCACAAGGCATCGTCCGTCCGCCTTTGTGTAGCCGGTTTTCACGCCTGTGCAGCCCTCAAGCGTACCTAAAAGCTTATTATGGTTTATGTATTCCATTGAACCCTCTGTTCCGTCCGCACGGACAAATCCGGCAGTATATATTTTTGCCGACACTATCCTGCGGAAGCACTCATCCCTCATAGCATATCTTGTTATCAGGGCGAGATCATAGGCTGTAGTGTAATGCCCTTCCTGATCCAGACCGTTCGGATTCATGAATTGGGTATTTTCCGCGCCGATTTCCTTAGCAAGCTTATTCATTTCATCCGCAAAGCTCCCGCAGTCTCCGCTGATATATTCCGCAATCGCAACCGCCGCATCATTGCCGGAATTAAGCATAAGCCCGTATTCGAGAGCCTCCATCGTTATCCGCATACCCGTTTCGATATAAGCGGACGAACCCTCGGTTGCCGCCGCAGCCGCCGAAACCGTGACAACCTCATCCTGTGATGTGTTCTTCAATGCCGCAAGCAGCGTCATAATCTTGGTTGTGCTTGCCATAGGCAGTCTTTCGCCGCTGTTTTTTTCAAACACAACCTCACCCGTAACTGCGTTCATCAGACATGCGCTCCCCGCCGCATCGGCATACGCCGCAGCAAAACTCTGCGGAGCAAGGAGCAGTGCTGACACTATGAGTAAAACAATACGTTTCATCCGCACCATCCGCTTCATACTTTTTGTATTACATCTACATTTATTATTATACACGAAAAACATTATTTATGCAAGTGTTATTTGACATCAGGACGGTATTATGTTATAATTGTGGCATAGATTATAATGGAAGTGATAAGAAAATGACATATAAAGAAGCGCTGGAATATACGGAAGGACTGAAATCCCGCGGCATACAGCCCGGTCTTGCGGGCATAACACAATTATGCGCGGAGCTGGGAAATCCGCAGAACTATCTGAGCATTATCCACATTGCCGGAACAAACGGCAAGGGCTCCGCGGGTGCTTTTCTTGCATCTGTTCTGAAAGCCGCCGGAAGAAGTGCTGCGCGCTTTGCATCACCCGCTGTAGGTGATTATCTTGAAGCCTTCACAATCGACGGCAGTCCGATACCCGAGGACTTATATGCCCGGTGTGCTGAGCTTGTGAGAGAGGCAGATAGGAGGCTTTCTCAGCGATGTGTATTCCCCACCGCCTTTGAGGCGGAAACGGCAATAGCGTTTCTGGCATTCAAGGAGCTTTGTCCCGACTATGTACTGCTTGAATGCGGCATGGGCGGAAGGCTTGATGCGACAAACATTATCCCCCGCCCCTTTGTGTCCGTAATCACCTCTGTTTCCATGGATCACAAACAGTTTCTCGGGGCTTCTCTCGCTGGAATTGCCGCCGAAAAATGCGGCATTATAAAGGATAACTGTCCGGTCGTCACTTGCAGTCAGCCCGATGATGTTATGGAGGTTACGGCGGCAGCGGCTCAGGCTCACGGCTCACCGCTTTATATCGCCGATGATATTACCTCCGTAAGCTTTTACGAGGATACAACGGTATTCTGCTTTGAGGGCGAAGAATATAAAATCCGCCTCGGCGGAGTATTTCAGCCGCAGAATGCGGCTTTAGCCGTAAAAGCCGCCCAACTGCTCGGAATAAGCGGCGCAAGCATCCGTAAGGGGCTTGAATGCGCAGTATGGGAATACAGGTTTGAACGACCGGGTAAATATATACTTGACGGAGCGCATAACGAGGATGCCGCTCGAAAGCTTGCCGAATCAATACGTCTGTATCTCCCCGGCAGAAATACCGCGTTCATCTGCGGCTGTTTCCGCGACAAGGACTATGACTCAATAGCCAAAATCACTGCGCCCCTTGCCGATGCGGTATACTGCGTAAAGCCGCCGACCACGAGAGGACTTGAAGCGGCAGAGCTGAGCCGCGCCTTTGCAAAATACGGTGCGAAAGCATACAATGCCGAAACGCTCGCCGACGCTTTTGCGATGACAGCGGACTATGAGACGGTTGTGATTTTCGGCTCACTCTCTATTCTGGGCGAAGCTAAGCGCCTAATAAAGCAAACAGAAGGTAGTTACAATGCAAAGATGCAATAACATATACAACCATCCGCAGTACCGCAGCCGAATGGCTCACATAGAAGAATCGGAAAAGGGCAGAAAATTTTGTCTGCATAATCTCTCTCATGCGTTTGATGTGGCGAGAATAGGCAGGATAATGATACTCGAACAGGGGCTTGATATTGATACGGAGCTTTTTTATGCCGCGGCTCTCCTGCACGATGCCGGACGATGCAGCGGCATTCCCCACAACGAGGCAGGCGCGCGGCTTGCGGAGCAGATAATGCCCGAATGCGGCTTCACGGCACAGGAAACGGAGCTTGTCGCAGGGGCTGTCAGAGGTCATAGGACAAGGCAGGACAGGACGGATTTTTCCTCAATACTGTACGCAGCGGATAAAAAATCCCGTCTGTGCTTCGCCTGCAAAGCGGCTGACGAATGCTATTGGAACGATGAAAAAAGAAATATGAATATAGAGGTATAAGAGCATGAAAATAGGAAATAAGGAATTTGACGAGAGCCGCACACATATCATGGGAATACTTAATATAACCCCCGACTCCTTTTCAGACGGAGGAAAATGGAACAGCATGGATGCGGCATTGAAGCACACGGAACAAATGATAGCTGACGGCGCGGCGATAATAGATATAGGCGGAGAATCCACAAGACCCGGCTATACGATGATTTCCGATGAGGAGGAAATAAGCCGCGTTGTACCGGTAATAGAGGCGGTAAAAAAACACTTTGACATTCCCGTATCGGTCGACACATATAAAAGCAGAGTAGCGCGCGCGGCACTTGCGGCAGGTGCAGACCTGTTAAACGACATATGGGGACTTAAGTACGATAAAAACATGGCCTCAGCCGCAAAGGAATTTGACGTGCCGGTCTGCCTTATGCACAACCGGGCAAATACGGATTACACCGACTTTTTAAACGATGTTCTCTCCGACCTCCGCGAAAGCATCGAAACGGCAAAAAATGCCGGAATTGCGGATAATAAAATCATCCTTGACCCCGGCGTGGGCTTTGCAAAAACATTGGAGCAGAACCTCCGGATAACAAATCACCTGGAGCTTCTCCGCTCCCTTGGTTACCCCGTGCTTCTGGGCACCTCACGAAAATCCATGATAGGACTTACACTTGACCTTCCCCGCGACGAACGCGTTGAGGGGACTGTTGCCACATCCGTAATCGGCTGTATAAAGGGCGCGATGTTTTTAAGGGTGCATGATGTAAAGGAAAACTACCGTGCGGTCAGAATGACCGAGGCGGTTATTAAAAGCTGATAAAAATGGAGTGTATCCAAACTGAATTATTGTTTGTAGGCATAACGGGCGGATATTATCCGCCCGCAACTCCGCCGCTAAACAACAATTTATCAGTTTAAACAAAGTCGAAAATATAACTTTTATTTTAATTTGCGTCAATTGTAATAATCTGAGAAGCATCGTCCCAGCCGATTGCAAAGCCTGCGGCATCGGCAATATCTCTGATCTTGAAATATGCGCTGCCGTTGATGATATACGACGTGATAGCTGTCTGCTTGTCGTTAATAAAGGTTGGGGTGTTATTCTCAAGAACATTAAGACTTTCCCCGACACTGTTTGAAAGCTCGCCGCCGATCGGAACATAATCCGCGCCCGGAACAATCCTTATTCCGTCCGTCTTGCTGTCCCAGTCCACATTGAATTTCGCTCCGGTATTGCGCATAATCATTGCAATGTCACGGATTCTGAAATAGTTTGAATCGTTTACATTGTAGCCGTTGAGAGTGTAGCGTGTACCGTCCACCATAACCGCCGCGCCGGAAACATTTGCCGAAATACTGTTTACCATATCGTATGAAGCAATAAAATCACTTATCTTTGTTCTGTTCGGATAACCGTTTTCCAGAAGATTATTGCTGAACTTGTCCGCATACGTTATATGTGAATACGGGCTGACATCACTCTTTTTTATTCTCGTTGCAGTCAGCTTATTATCCGAAAGCTCCAGCTTATAATATGCGATATTGGAGGCATAGCGCGGAACCTCCGCACCGACAAATATATATCTGTCATTCTTAATATACACATCAATATTCTCCAGACACTCTCCTATAATATTTGAGGGGGTCTGAATATCGGTAATTACGTTGCTGACCATAGTAAAGCCGCATCCGATATTTCCGTATGTACCCTTCTTTACAACAAAAGCCTCCGGAATACCGTTTCTGTCAAGGTCTGTCAGTACAACGTCAGTGTATGACGGGTCCTGTGAGATTGTCTTCATAAGGCGCGTGACAAACGGATCACGCCAGTTTTCGCTTGCGGCATTCACAGCCGGCACGTTAACCGCCGATAAAGCAGCGGCCGCAAGCAGCATAGAAATGATCTTTCTTTTCAAGATGATCTGCTCCTTCCTTTTTGGTCTCCGTATATTATATCACACAATTTAATATTTGTCAAATTCCCGTAATATTTTCTTAAATTTTTCTGCTTTATATTAATTCCTATTCACAATCGCTGTTATTTTCAAGCAAAATACACAAAAATTTACCCGTGAATCTCCTAAAATAATGCAATATTTCGCTACAATTAAATAATTTATAAATTTTTTATAAATTACAAAAAAACAGTTGAGATTTAATTATGATTGTGCTATAATAGAAGCTGTAAATGTATAATATAAAAGGGATTGATAAGGTGTTCGGATATGTCACGGTAGCAAAAAACCAGCTCACGGAGGAGGAGTATAATATCTTCACCGCATATTACTGCGGACTGTGCAAGGCAACGGGAAGATATGCCTCTGAGCTGTCAAGGCTCGGACTGAGCTATGATATAACCTTTCTGGCAATAGTGCTTTCCTCTGTATCATCCGACTGCTCGGAAATCGGCAGTGAACGCTGTATAGTCCACCCCGTAAAGAAAAGAGACTGCATAAAAAACAATCCTGCTGTTGACTATGCGGCGGCAATGGGAGTGCTTCTCAATTATCTGAAGCTTGCCGATGACTGGCATGACGACCGCAGCATAAAGGCGCTGCTTGCTATGGCAATGCTTTTTCCCGGTTACCGCAAAATAAGAAAACGGTATATGCCGCAGCTTATGATGATAAAAAAACAGCTCGGAATACTCAGCGGACTTGAACGGAGCGGATGCAGCTCGGTTGATGAAACGGCAGATGCTTTTGCAAAGATTCTCCGGGCGCTGTTTACTCCCGATTTTATAGAGGACGACGGTGACAGACGCGCATTGGCATGGTTTGGCTACAACCTGGGACGGTGGATATATATAATAGATGCCTTTAACGATCTGGAAAGAGATTTAAAATCCGGAGCGTACAATCCGTTTGCGGCGGGCGGTTGTCGTGACAAGGCGTCATGCGCGGCTGATATTGAGCTGAGCCTGACATTTACGCTGGAAAATATAGCCTCGGCATTTGAGCTGACAGGCTTTAAACAGAATAAAACCATTATAGGCAAAATGGTGTATACAACGCTTAAGCAAAAGCAGAAAATGATTCTTTCCGGCATGGAAAAGGATATAAAACGCGGACGCTTGGGGCGAAGAAAGGAAGCTTCATGAATCCATATGAGGTTCTCGGCGTCAGTGAAAACGCCGACGAGGAAACTATAAAGAAAGCATATAAGGAGCTTGTTAAGAAATATCATCCCGATAAGTATATCAATAACCCTCTTGCCGACTTGGCAGCGGAGAAGATGAAGGAGATTAACAAGGCCTATGATATGATAACACACAAGACGGCAGACAGCTCACAGAGCGGAGGCTTTGGCTCTCAGACCGGCTACGGCAGCTACGGCGGCTACAGTACCGGTGTGCCGAGCTTTCAGACCGTTCGGCAGCTGCTTAATATGCGCCGCGCGGTACAGGCTCAGGCAATGCTTGCCCGGCTGCCCCGCACCGCGGAATGGTATTATCTTTCCGGGCTGGCATCCATACAGCAGGGCTGGAGCACCCAGGGTATAAAATACCTTGAGCAGGCAGTTTCAATGGATCCGAACAACTCGGAATACAGAGATATGCTCAACAACATAAAAAGCCGCGCAGGCTCATACAGCACAGGACAGACGGTATATAATACGAGCGGCGACTGCTGCTCCTCATTGCCGTGCTACTGTATCCCGTGCATGCCGTGCTGGTGCGGCTGTTAAAAGTACAGAAAGGAACAAAAGCTTTGGCAAAGGAAGAACAGCACATAACCTCCATCGGCGGACAGGCGGTAATGGAGGGAGTAATGATGCGCGGACCGTTTAAAACCGCGGTTGCCGTGCGCAAGCCTGACGGGGATATTGCGGTAAAGGTTGACGAGGACGGTACAAAAACCCGCCCGGCATTCTGCAAGCTCCCAATAATAAGAGGCTGCGTCAATTTTATAGACAGCCTTGTTATAGGAATGAAGGCGCTTATGTACAGCGCTGAATTTATCGACCTTGAGGAAGATGAAGAAAGCGAGAGTAAATTTGACAAATGGCTTGAGGATAAGCTCGGGGATAAGATTAAGGATGTTGTAATTTATTTCGCCGTATTTATTGCGATAATATTCAGCGTCGGACTTTTCATTCTTCTCCCCTCTGTGATTTCCGGTGCCGTTGAGGCGATACCGGCGCTTGAGCCGATAACCTCACCCCAGGCTTTCACCAGCGTGTTTGAGGGAATTTTAAGAATGGTAATTTTCCTCAGCTACATGGCGCTGATTTCACAGATGAAGGACATAAAACGTGTGTTTGAATATCACGGCGCGGAACATAAGACAATTGCCTGCTATGAGGCAGGTGAGGAGCTGACACCGGAAAACGTAAAGAAATTCACACGCTTCCACCCGAGATGCGGAACAAGCTTTCTGCTTTTCGTAATGATTATAAGTATCATTGTATTCGCGTTTTTGCCGCGGTTCAATGAATTTTCAAAAATTATTGCAATTCTTTTAAGACTTGCTACAAGAATATGCTGTCTGCCGATAGTTGCCGGATTATCATATGAGGTAATCAAATGGGCGGGCAGAAGTAAAAATAAGTGTGTAGGCATTCTTTCAAAGCCCGGTCTGTGGCTGCAGAGGCTTACGACCAGAGAACCGGACGAATCACAGATTGAGGTTGCAATTGCCTCAATGATGCCATGCATACCGGAGAATAAAGAGGAGGACAAATGGTAATCGGCAGGTTGCGCAGTGAGCTGCGCAAGCAATTAGATGAAAATGCTCATGAGGCGGACTGGATAATATCGTATGTCACAAAAATGTCACAGTCCGATTTTGTTCTGCACCCCAGAGAGGTTACAGACGATGAGCTTACAGCGATTGAGGAGATAGTTCTGCGCCGCATGGCGGGTGAGCCTCTCCAGTACATTCTCGGTGAAACCGAATTTATGGGTATGACCTTCAAGGTCAGCGACCTTGTTCTCATCCCCCGCCAGGACACCGAAACTCTCGTAGAAACCGTCATAGAAAAAATAAATGATATGGCGGAAAAGGCGGAAGGAAAAAAGATAAGAGTTCTCGACATCGGCACGGGCAGCGGCTGCATCGGAATCAGCATTGCAAAGCTATGCCCCGATACGGAGGTCACTCTGCTTGACTACAGCGATTCAATCCTCGGCGTTGCAAAAGAGAACGCTGAGCTCAACGGTGTAAGCGTTAATACAATGCGCTGCGATATATTGGAGGAAATCCCGGAGGGCGAATACGATGTGATTGTTTCAAACCCGCCTTATATAGAAACCGACACAATCTTCAGTCTTGACAACATAGTAAGCAGCTATGAGCCTGTTGAGGCTCTCGACGGCGGATTTGACGGACTTATGTTCTATCAGCGTATTGCCGAGGAGGTAGCAAAGGAGATTATGCCCGAAAACGGCTTTATTGCCTTCGAAATCGGCTATAATCAGGGCGAAGAGGTTTCGGAAATTCTGCGTGAGGAAGACTTCTCCGGTGTAAAGGTTATTCAGGATGCGTGCGGTAATGACAGAGTGGTGACGGCAAGGCTGAAGCCTGCTCTGTTCGCAGCATTTGATTAAAAAATATTAAGCAAAGGGGACAAAAATATGCACAAGATAGGTATACTTACAAGCGGCGGCGACTGTCAGGGACTTAATGCGGCAATACGCGGAGTTGCAAAATCGCTGTACAACGAATTTCACGATGATGTTGAAATCTATGGTATTCAAAACGGCTATTACGGTCTTATTCACGGTGACATAAAAAAGATGTCAAAGGAAGATTTCTCCGGAATCCTTACTCTGGGCGGAACAATTCTTGGCACATCGCGCCAGCCCTTTAAGATGATGAGGGTTATCGATGATGTTACAGGCATTGACAAGGTAAAGAACATGAAGGCAAATTACCGTAAATGGGGTCTGGACTGTCTTGTTGTACTAGGCGGCAACGGCACACATAAATCAGCCAATATGCTGAGCGAGGAAGGCCTTAATGTTGTTTCACTCCCAAAAACCATCGACAATGACGTATGGGGTACTGACATGACCTTCGGCTTCCAGAGCGCGTGTGATATTGCCACAAACGTCATAGACTGTATTCACACAACCGCCACCTCCCACGGAAGAATTTTCATTGTAGAGGTAATGGGACATAAGGTAGGCTGGCTCACACTTCATGCGGGTATCGCAGGCGGCGCCGATATAATTCTTCTTCCCGAAATCCCGTATGACACTGAAAAAATCGCGGCATATCTTAACAAGCGCGAGCAATCGGGCAAAAACTTCTCAATACTTGCCGTTGCGGAGGGCGCAATTTCAAAGCAGGAAGCAGCAATGAAAAAGAAGGAGCTTAAAGCGTTAAGAGCAACGGAAACATATCCTTCCGTTTCATATAAGGTTGCAGCCGAGCTGAGAGAATATATGTCAAACGAAATAAGAGTTACCGTCCCCGGGCATTTCCAGCGCGGCGGCAGTCCATGCGCATATGACCGCGTTCTTTGCACACGCTTCGGCGCGGCGGCGGCACGACTTATAAAGGAGCAGAACTACGGCAACATGGTAGGTCTCAGAAACGGCGAAATCGTCCCCGTTCCACTTTCGGAGGTTGCGGGCAAGCTCAAAAAGATTCCTCTTGACTGTCCGCTTATTAATGAAGCAAGAGAGGTTGGAATTTCATTTGGTGACTGAAGACAGAGACATGGCTGATTTAAGTCAGCGCCAGCGGCAGGCAGAGGAGCTTTTCCGCTCCGGCTATAATTGCTCACAGGCGGTTATAGGAGTGTTCTGTGATAAGCTTGGACTTGATTTTGACGCTGTGATGAAACTCTCCGAGGGGTTCGGCGGCGGTATGGGACGTATGCGTCTTACCTGCGGAGCAGTATCGGGAATGACGATGGCAGCCGGTGCTTTGCTTTCACGCGGAGCCGGCAGCGGCGATACCCGGGCGGCGGTCTATTCAAAGGTTCAGGAGCTGGCAGAGCTTTTTAAGGAAATGAACGGTTCAATAATATGCGCCGAGCTGCTGGGTCTCAACAGCGGCGAAAAACAGCCGTCTGCACCGGAGGCAAGAACAGAGCAGTATTATAAAAAGCGTCCGTGCATAAGATGTGTAACGGACTGCGTAAAAATTATTGAAGATAATTTATTTTAAATAGGCTAAAAGGGGTTGTATCAAACAGGACCGCTCTGTCATCATATTTTTTCAATTTTGTTTGAGCTGAAATTTATGTGTTTGTAATTAGAGTAATTTAGTTTTGATACAGCCTCTTTAATAATTTCTTAAATTCCTCCGGGTTTTCAAGTCCGAGGCTCAGCATTTTCTCCGTAACCGCCACCGAAAGCAGTCTGTCCTTTTCACTGCTGTCCTTCACATTATCAATAACCCTTCTGCGGTACTCTCCGAGTATTCCGCAAAGCTCATCATATTTCATTATATTCTTTACAAGCATTGCGCTCAGCTTCGGGTATCCCGCAGTCACTGCCGCGCAAATATTCACCCCGTTCTCCGAGGCCGCGACCTCAAAATCACCCTCATCTCCGCAGCATACAAGAGCACCTTCTCTTGAGGCGTCCTCCGCAATCTGCCTGTTTAAAATCTCGTTATCCGTCAGAGGAAATACAAGAAATGCCCCTTCCACATCAGCTCTGTCATAGGGCTTAATCACTGTTTCGGCATCCAGTCTGTCCGTTTCCACCGACGTATCCCCCGCAATTATCCTCACGCGCGCACCGGAATTAACGAGCCTCTTTGCCTTGATATATGCGCCCCTGCCTCCCCCGACAATTACGCAAAGTCTGTTTTTCACATTCAGGTTTACCATGTATCCCATATATATCATCCTTTAAAATAAAAAAGAACAGTGAATAATGAACCGTGCTTCAGCGCCGTTGTGTGACACTGCTCACTATTCGTTATTCACCGTTCGTCCGGCTGTTAATCACATTAAACAGCATTTTTTGGTGCGAGGGACCGGACTTGAACCGGCACGGTTTCACCCACACGCCCCTCAAACGTGCGCGTCTGCCTATTCCGCCACCCTCGCATATTAAAATCAGCTGTTGTTTCTCAACAACAGAAATAATTATAGCAGATATTTCATCATTTGTCAACACCTTTTTTGAATTTTTTTATCTGACATTTTATTTTATTTTGCAAAATACCGCCACTTTCCGATTGCAAAAAACATATTTTTATGATAGAATATAATTGGTGATTAATGTGACAGATATAAAAAGACTGGTTATAGGAATACTTGCCCACGTCGATTCGGGTAAAACTACGCTTTCGGAGGGTATGCTTTATCGTTCGGGAGAAATCCGCAGGCTGGGAAGAGTTGATCATGGGGACGCATTCCTTGACACAAACGAAATTGAACGCGAAAAGGGTATCACAATATTTTCTAAGCAGGCTGTTATGAATTTCAATAACAATGAATTTACGCTGCTCGATACTCCGGGACATATAGATTTTTCGGCTGAGATGGAAAGAACTCTGCAGGTTCTTGATTATGCGATTCTTGTAATCAGCGGCACGGACGGTGTGCAGAACCACACCGAAACACTCTGGAAGCTTCTTATCCGCTATAATGTTCCTACATTTATATTTATAAATAAGATGGATATTTCAGAGCGTGAGCGCGGGAAGCTCATGGAGGAGCTTCGCTCAAGGCTTGACGACGGCTGCATTGATTTCACAGAGCGCGATACGGCGGAATTCGCCGAATACGCCGGAGTGTGCAGTGAGGAGCTTATGAATGAGTTTCTTGAAACCGAGGCTGTTTCGGATTGTGCGCTCATCTCAGCTGTTTCAGAACGCCGCATCTTCCCCTGTTTTTTCGGTTCAGCGCTTAAGCTTACAGGTGTTGATGAATTTCTTAACGCTCTTGACCGCTACACCAAGCCCGTTGAATACGGAAAGGAGTTCGGAGCTAAGGTCTTTAAGATAACCGAGGAAAACGGAACACGCCTTACTCATATGAAAATAACCGGAGGCTCTCTTAAAGCAAAGACAGTTATAAACGGCAGAGATCGGGACGGCGCTCCGTGGAGCGAAAAAGCGGACAGAATAAGAATATATAACGGTGAAAAATTTATTTCCGTAGATGCTGCTCCGGCCGGTACGGTTGCCGCCGTTGCAGGTCTAAGCGCAGCATATCCCGGTGAGGGACTGGGATGCGAAGGAAATTCCGGTATGCCTTTTCTTGAGCCTGTTCTCACCTACCGCGTTGTGTTGCTTGACGGAACAGATGCTCCCACCGCTCTTGTCCGTCTGCGCCGCCTTGAACAGGAGGACCCTCAGCTGCACGTTTTCTGGAACGAGCCGCTGCAGGAAATCCATATCCGCCTTATGGGCGAGGTACAGCTGGAGGTTCTGCGCAGAATAGTATCGGAGCGCTTCGGAATGGAAATTGATTTCGGGCAGGGCAGTATTGCATATAAAGAAACAATTTCGGGTATAGTTGAAGGTGTGGGACACTTTGAGCCGCTGCGCCACTACAGTGAGGTGCATCTGATAATGGAGCCGCGTCCCCGCGGCAGCGGTCTTAAATTTGAAACATCCTGTCCGGAGGATGTTCTTGACAGAAACTGGCAAAGACTTATTCTGACCCACTTAAAAGAGAAAACCCATGTCGGGGTTCTCACAGGCTCACCCATTACGGATATGAAAATAACGCTTGCCTCCGGGCGGGCGCATAAAAAACACACGGAGGGCGGCGATTTTCGTCAGGCAACCTACAGAGCGGTGCGCCAGGGGCTTATGAATGCGCAGAGCATCCTGCTTGAGCCCTTCTACAGCTTCCGCCTTGAGATTCCTACTGAGAATGTAGGACGTGCAATGACGGATCTGCAGCAGATGGGGGCGGAATTTTCGCAGCCGTCGCTTAACGGCGATATATCGATTATCAAAGGCAGTGCGCCTGTTTCGGAAATGCGCTCATATCACACCGATATAACCGCATATACAGCAGGACGAGGAAGACTGTTCTGTACTCTTAAGGGCTATGACGTATGTCATAATCCGGATGAGGTTATTTCAGCCTTCGGATATGACCCCGAACGGGATATTGACAATCCCTGCGACAGCGTATTCTGCGCTCACGGCGCAGGATTTTCGGTCAGGTGGAACGAGGTTCCCGATTATATGCACCTTGAAAGTGTACTTGCTCCTGAGGCTGACGAGCAGGATACGGAGCTGAGAGTTTCACGCTATGTCAATGCGGTTGTAAACGATGAGGAGCTTCTGCGGATATTTGAGCGCACCTACGGCCCCGTAAAACGCCGAAGCCCCAATACAATGCGCAGACACAAGAAGCCGGACAGTGTACCCGGTGCGAGAAAAAAACTGCCTGTCCTCACAGGTCCGAACTATCTTCTCGTTGACGGCTATAACATAATATTTGCCTGGGATGAGCTTAACGAGCTTGCAAAAGACAACCTTGAGCTTGCCCGCGGGACACTCATAAACCGTATGTGTAACTACTGCGGCTGTAAAAGCTGCGAGCTTATTCTGGTATTTGACGCATATAGGGTCAAGGGCAATCCCGGAACGGTTGAAAGGGTTCATAATATAAACGTTGTATATACCAAAGAGGCTGAAACGGCGGACGCATATATTGAGAAGGTTACACACGACCTTGCAAAGAAGCACCGAGTGCGCGTCGCAACCTCAGACAATCTCGAACAGGTTATTATTCTCGGTAACGGCGCAACAAGAGTCAGCGCCGATGAATTTCATAAGGAGGTCGAGGATACAGAGGAAGAAATAAGGAAATTTATAAAACAGACGTTTTAAGGAGTTTATATGGCTATAGGAATTATCGCTGAATTTAATCCGTTCCATAACGGACATAAATATCTGATAAATGAGGCAAAACATCTTAATAATAACGAGCCTGTAGTCTGCGTTATGAGCGGAGCGTTTGTACAGCGCGGAGAGCCGGCTGTTACGGACAAGTGGACCCGTGCAAAAATGGCATTGGAAAACGGTGCAGATCTTATTTTTGAGCTGCCCGCCGCTTTTTCGCTCAATACAGCGCAGAAGTTCGCATACGGCGCTGTTGCTACACTGCACGCATCGGGCATTGTGGACACTCTCGCCTTCGGCTCTGAAAGCGGTGATACGCGCGAGCTACGCAAAGCGGCCGCCGTACTTGCAGATGAACCGCCTGTGGTTTCTAAGAAGCTCAAGGCGCTTATGGCAGAGGGAATGAGCTATCCTTGCGCAAGAGCAAGGGCGTATGAAGGGCTGATACCCTCCTCACTGCTCTCTTCCCCCAACGATATTCTGGGCATAGAATATTTACGTGCAGCCGACGAGCTTAACGCAGGCTTTAAAATCTGCGCAATAACGCGGAAGGGAACGTCCCACGACAGTGCAGAAACAGCCGGTGAATTTGCAAGCGCCTCCGAATTGCGCCGCCTTATTCTCGAAAACGGAAATATATCCGGATTCGTACCTTACAGCGACAGCTTTCCGGTATACGACAGCAGCCGGCTTGATACGGCAGTGACGGCTCTGCTTCGCACCTGCGGCGCAGATTATATCAGCAGCATCAACGATGTTGCGGAAGGGCTTGAAAACAGATTCATAAAGGCGGCGATGACCTACTGCACTGTTGATGAGATATGCGGCGCGGTAAAATCAAAGCGCTATGCCATGAGCCGCATAAGACGCATAATCTGGTCGGTACTTCTGGGTATTACAAAGGAGAAGGCAGCCCTGCCGCCGTCATATATACGCATACTCGGCATGACACAGCGGGGAAAAACACTTTTAAAGCAGATGAAAACTGCCTCAAAGCTCCCGGTCGTTATCAAAGCGGCAGACTATTGCGCAGATGAGCTGTTTGATTTAAACAGACGGGCGGAAGATGTATTCTCACTGTGCGCGCCCTCCCCTTCTCTTCGAAAAGGCGGACGCGATATTACCGTATCACCCGTTATTGCAGAATAACTTAACACCCCGGCGCTTAACCGCAGCGGTGTTAAGTTTTTATTTTTTTATTCTTTTTTACAATATCATGAATTATTTCCGATATGGTACATATACATTATATACAACAATTTCATTACAAATTATTTATGAAATTTTTGTATCCATTTTTTTAACTTTAAGTATTGACAAATTATACTTAGAGTGGTATAATATTCATAAATTCAAGTGGCGCAGTCGAAATACGGGTAATTATGCGTATGTATTTCGGAATACACTTGTCAATTAATAATACGATACATAAAAATATGCTAGCGTTTTTGTGTATCAAATTTATGTAAAAAAAACAGGAGGATTTCCAAATGAAGAAAAAGTTATCATTAGTAGCAGCATTGACTCTTACAGCATCAATGTTCTCAGCAGTAGCAGCTTCAGCTGCAACACCGAATGCATATTATTCAGATGTAGATGCATTCATCAACAATTATCCGATTCAGTCCTACACAATCAATAACCATAGTGTTGTATCAACATCAGATATAAAGAGCTTTGGTTTCAAGGTTGACTGGGACGAAAATGCAAGAGCTGTATACATCAGCAAGGATCCGGGCGCTTGGGCATGGAATCCTACAGCAAATCAGGCTTTTGTACGTAACTACGAAGCTTACAAGGGTGATGTTGCGTTCGCAACAGTTCCGACAGACATCAAGGTATATGTTAACGCAACACCGGTAGCAAGCTACAACTCAGGCACGAACACATATATTAACCTTGCAGACCTCGTATATGCTACATGCAAGCATTCAACAATTTCAAAGCAGTACTTTGCTCAGGATAAGCAGACATTCCTTTGGGTTTCAAGCCACGCATCACTTCCGGCACCGGCAGCAGTTCCGACAGCTTGGCTGAAGGCAACAAAGGCTTATGAGATCGCTGTAAAGACACTTGACAACAGCATATACAGAAAAGCTGACAAGGTATTCAAGAAGACAGCAAGAGTTGTTGGACTTCCGTACATATACACAGATACTGATCTCGCAGATGCTAACGGTGGTTACACATTCGCTGTAGACTTCGGTTCAGATGCAGTTAATGCTTCAATCCATGTTAACAAGGATGGTTCAGCATACTTTGTAAACGTACCGCAGTGGCTTACATATATGTGTGATTAATCATTATTGATAAATGCATAAC
>JAQXTR010000004.1 GCA_029219585.1 Clostridiales bacterium | reverse complement strand
CAACATTGTTTGCACTTGACGAGCAGTGAATAACAAGTATACAAAAAGAGCTGCAAATTATACATCTGCAACTCTTTGTCAGCGTTGTTACCTTTTAATGCACAAATTCCTGCACAAATTGGCGTAGTATGGCGTAGTTTTGGGACTTTGAAAAGTCCCAAAACCCGCATAAATACTGACTTTTCTCGATTTTTACTTCTCCAACGGCTTCATTGTGGGGAACAAGAGCACATCTCTTATTGCCGGCGAGTCTGTAAGGAGCATGCACATACGGTCGATACCGAAGCCGATACCGCCTGTAGGGGGCATACCTATTTCAAGGGCATTCATGAAGTCCTCATCAGTTGTGTTGGCCTCCTCGTCACCCTGCGCAAGTGCTTCCTCCTGCGCCTTAAAACGCTCTCTCTGATCAATCGGGTCGTTGAGCTCCGAATATGCGTTTGCCATTTCCCAGCCGTTCATGAAGAACTCAAAACGCTCAACATATTCAGGATTTTCCGGCTTCTTCTTTGTAAGAGGAGAAATCTCAATAGGATGATCCATTACAAAGGTAGGCTGGATAAGATGCTCTTCGGCATATTCCTCAAAGAACAGGTTAAGAATATCACCCTTCTTGTGTCTTTGCTCATACTCAATATGATGCTCTTTTGCCACCGCACGGGCTTCTTCAAGCGTATGAATTTCGTTAAAGTCCACACCTGAATACTTCTTTACGGCATCAACCATTGTTATACGCTCAAACGGCTTGCTTAAATCCATCTCTATACCGTTATAAGTAATAGTGGTTGTACCGAGAACATCCTGTGCCACATGACGGTAAAGGTCTTCGGTAAGATCCATCATGCCATGATAATCCGTGTATGCCTGATACAGCTCCATAAGAGTAAATTCAGGATTATGGCGTGTATCAAGACCCTCGTTTCTGAATACTCGTCCTATTTCGTATACGCGCTCAAAACCGCCTACAATAAGTCTCTTTAGATAAAGCTCAAGTGATATACGAAGCTTGAAATCCTCGTCAAGGGCATTAAAATGTGTTTCAAACGGTCTTGCAGATGCTCCGCCGGCATTTGAAACAAGCATAGGTGTTTCTACCTCTAAGAAATCACGTTCATTAAGATAGCTTCTGATTGAAGCTATAATCTTCGAACGGTTAATAAATGTCTTTTTAACCTCGCTGTTCATGATAAGGTCAACATATCTCTGACGATATCTTGTATCCGTATCGCTGAGTCCGTGGAACTTCTCGGGCAAGGGACGGAGTGACTTTGATAAAAGCGTTGCCTTTGCAACTCTTACCGATATTTCACCCGATTCCGTTGTGAATACAGCGCCTGTTATGCCTACTATATCACCGATATCAAGCTTTTTGAAACGCGCGTACTCATCGTCTCCCATCTCATCTCTTTTGGCAAACACCTGAATTTGACCGTCGCGATCTGCAAGGTGCCCAAAGCTTACCTTACCCATATTACGCTTTGACATAAGTCTGCCGGCGATAGTAACCTCCTTGCCCTCAAATTCAGCATAGTTGTCCTTTATATTTTCAGCGTTGTTATCGCGCTCGAATTTCGTAATCTGAAACGGATCCTTGCCCGCGTCAACATATTCCGCAAGCTTATCTCTGCGGTTTTTAAGTATTTGCTTCAATCTTGAGCTGTCCTGCTGGTCCATGAAATAAAAACTCCTTCCAAAATAAGTATTTTACGCAATATTATATATTATACTACATTTCTTATTATATTACAATGGTTATTTTCACGAAATTTTTCTGAGTTTTATCGCCTGTATTGACTTTTACGTCTGATTTCTGTACAATATGTTATACGGTAAAGGATGTGATTAATTTTGAAAAAGCTTTGTTTAATAATGTTATTAATACCGTTATTGTCTGTTACAGCCAATGCAAAAAGCGTAAATGACGGCGGATTCCTCAGACAGCTCCGGTTTTCTCTCAGCAACAGGTTTTGTGAGGGTGTTAAGACAGAAGGGATAATAACACGAAATGATGCCGACTGCATCTACATAGACTCCGGACAGCTTTCAATCAAGCCGGAGGTGTATACTCTGCCTCTGAACTCAACCGATAAGCCTGTTTTGTATTCATCGGACAATCCGGCGATAACGGTTGATGAAAACGGTGTTCTGACCTCAGACGGGACTCCTGCCGAAGCGAATATTACCATAACAAGCGGCGATGTTACAATAGTACATCATGTATTTGCAACAAAGCAGATAAAAAGGCTTTCACTGTCGCACAGTGAGCTTTCAATGTATGCCGACAGACCCGAGCCTGTAACGCTTGCTCTGTCCTGTGAGCCTGCGGATGCGGATACGGGCATGGTGCATTGGTATTCGGGCGATGAGGGAATAGTATATGTTGATGAAAACGGAACGGTTATTCCTAACGGAGTGGGTACAACGAGTGTATATGCCGAGACTGCTGACGGCTCAGTGACGGCGAAATGCACAGTGAAGGTAGGACTTTATGATGTTTCGATACGGTCTGTATTTATAACGAATGCGATTGACAGATTAAAAACAGGTTCAGAATATTCACTTTCGGCATATGTATATCCCGAAACGGTGCAGGATAAAACCGTACATTGGTCAAGCTCGGATAATCTTGTGTGTACAATAGGACAGGACGGAGTTATACGGGGAATAAATGCCGGAACAGCCGTTATCACCGCACAGGCGGCAAACGGAGCTGCGGATACCTTTGAAATTGAGGTTGTATCCTCAAGCAGCGGAAACTTTAAATATAATGTGATTTCAAAATCCGTTTCGGAAAGAATTGCACAGCTTCAGACTAAGCCTCAGTTTATAAGCTATGGCTACAGCTTGAGTGATATGGTTGACTGCCAGCTGTCGGTCGGAGCGGTTAAATACTCCGAAAACAGGAAAGCACAGAGAGCCGAAACTGAAAGCGCGGTTGATCCTTCATCTCATGCCTCGGGCTACGGTAAATATCAGTTTATAGATTTGTCACAATCAAACGGTGTTGATGTTGAGATTCTGAATCGTTATCTTATGGGTAAAGGTGTTCTTGAAGGAAAGGGACAGCAGTTTAAGGAGGCAGCGGATGCGTATGGTCTGAGCGAGCTTTATCTTGTGACACACGCCTGTCTTGAGTCCGGCGACGGAACCTCGCAGCTTGCAAGAGGAGTCAGCGTGAACGGCACTACGGTATATAATATGTTTGGTATAGGCGCATATGATGCGGGAGCGGTTTCTTACGGCTCTCAGTATGCATACCGGATGGGGTGGACAACTGTTGATGCTGCAATAGAAGGCGGCGCGCGCTGGATAAGCGAAAATTATATAAATAATCCTGATTACAGGCAGAACACTCTTTATAAAATGCGCTGGAATCCGGACAGACCGGGAACGCATCAGTATGCAACGGATATCGAATGGGCATCCGCTCAGGCAAGAGTTCTAAAATCAATGTTTGATGCCTTCCCGGACGCAGAGCTGTATTATGAGATACCTCTGTATAAGGGTGAAAACGAATTTGACTTGAAATAAGATACCGACACATGAATGCGATTGAGAGTGGAGTGACCGAAATAACGAAGGACAGCGTGAGCCGTAAGCGGCTCACGCTATCGGCTTTTGCTGGTACTCGTCAATTTCCTTATATGAATTTAGCTCATAATCATTGAGCGGTGCGGACGGAACAAGCCCGGTGGTGTCGTTATGAGAAACGGCATTTGCGCCAAATCCGAAGTCAAGTTCATCCAATATTTTTTCGTTATCAATGCGTTTATGCTTTTTCATCTCAAATACTCCTCTCAGAATGTTTTTTATTATTATTAGCTGACACGCGTTCTTTTATTCACGGGATTGACAAACGTATTTAAAAGTGATAGAATAAATAATGAATTAACACGGAAAGGATAAAGATATGAGGATTGGAATTATAGGCGCTATGGCGAGCGAGGTTGACGGGCTGAAGGCGGTTATGTCGGATATGAGGGCAGAGAAAATATCATCGGTGGAATTTTGCTGCGGATTGATAAACGGCTGTGAGACGGTTGTGGCGGAAGCGGGAATCGGAAAGGTGAATGCGGCAGTAACGGCTCAGACGATGATTCTTAAATATGGTGTGGACTGTGTTATAAACAGCGGTGTTGCGGGCGGACTCGACGAGAGCCTCAATATCGGGGATGTGGTTATAGCATCAAGAACCGCAGAGCATGATATGGATACAACTCCGTGCGGTGATGAGGCGGGATATATAACAGGTCTTAACAGGGTGTATATGGACTGCGACGAGAAGCTTGTAAGGCTGCTGTGTGAGTGCACAAGGGAAATGGGCATTCATACGGAAGTCGGAACTATAGTATCGGGAGATCAATTCATATGCCGTGATGATCAGCGTGAAAAGCTTATCGGGGTTTTTGGCGGTAAAGCGGCGGAAATGGAGGGCGCGGCGATAGGGCATGTATGCGCAATGAACGGTGTGAAATTTGCCGTGATCAGAGCGATCTCGGACGGCGCAAACAGCGACAGCACCATGACCTTCCCGGAATTTTGCAAAATGGCTTCGGAAAATTCAATTGAAATAATGAAACGAATGCTGACTAAGCTTGCGGATACGGAGGAATGAAATATGCAGAAAATAAAATCATTTCAAGTGGATCACAGAAAGCTGGGAGAGGGCTTTTATATTTCAAGGATAGACGGGGATGTAATTACATATGATCTTCGTTTCTGTAAGCCCAATACAGGTGTAATTGTGGATATGACGGCAATGCACACTATCGAGCATATGCTTGCCACCTTCACGCGCAGCAGCGATATTGGTGATTCGGTTGTGTACTTCGGACCGATGGGCTGTCAGACGGGCTTTTATTTCCTTGTAAGAAACAATGTTTCAAAGGAAAAGGCTCTGGAGACGGTCAAGGATGCGCTGAGACAGACAATAGCTTATGAGGGCGAGGTGTTCGGAGCAAGCGAAATCGAATGCGGAAATTACAGAAATCTTAATCTTGATGCGGCAAAACCGTATTGTGAGAGGTATCTGTCGGTTCTTGAAAACCTGACGGGTATTATGGATTATGATGAGGTAAATTCATTGTAAAAATCAGTCTGTACAGGCTGATTTTTACAATATTGTGAAGGTTTTAAAATATAATTGACAAGATGATATGTAATGTGTTATAATTAAGAGAAAAACGACGGACTGACAAATTAATGTGCAGAAACAAAGGAGGAAGCATTATGGCGGAGCATTACGGCGTTGTTCCAAAGAAATTCACAAAAGAGTGGTGGCCTTATTTTTGGATGTATTATAAATGGCATACTATAGGTATAGCGTTTGCCCTGATGCTTATTATAATAACGGCGGTTCAGTGTGCTACGAGTGAAAAATATGATGTTGTTGTTAATTATATGGGAAAAACATATTTTGCACCGGAAGCTGCCGAGGAATTTCAGGCGGCGCTTGAGCCTTTGATTGAGGATGTTGACGGAAACGGAGAGAATAATGTATTCTTCCAGCAGCTCACGCTCAGCAGTACATCAGGCGCGGAGGAGATGGACTATGCTTTGCAGGTCAAGCATGACCTTGCGCTGTCAGATGATACATCTTATTTATATTTGTATGATAAGGATGAGGCTGAGCTGATGCTTGCGCGTGACAGCTCTGATGATGTTTATCTGCCGTTAGATGAATGGTGCGATGCTGCCATGCTTGAAGCGGCGGAGGAAAAAGGCGCGGTACTGTATTCAGAAAGCGGGGCTCCGCTTGCTGTTCTTGCGCAGGGAAGCGAATTTCTCGAAGGCTTGGGAATGGACACATCGGATATCTATGTTGCTATAAGGAAAAATTATTCCGATGAGGAAATTAATCTGGCGGCATACCGCAGCGCTGAGGTAATGGCGGACGCAATATTGAAATAAATTAACAGGAAAGGGTGCGTGCAGTTGAAAACGGCACCGGAATATACGGACGAGCTTGAGCTGTTTGAGGAATACCGGAAAACAGGCGATTCAAAGCTAAAAAGCGCGATTATTGAGCGGTATGTATATATCGCGGAGATTATCGCAAAAAAATATACAAAGACAAACCGTGCATATAATAACGGAATAGATTATGATGATGTTTATCAGGTTGCTTGCCTGGGACTGATTTATGCGGCGGATCGGTTTGATCCGGATAAGGGAGTAAAGTTTGCGACCTTTGCAACTCCGACAATTATCGGTGAGGTTCGCAGATATTTCCGTGATAAGGGCTTTTTTATTCGTGTTCCCGGCAGACTTTATGAGATATTCCGCAAGGCGGAGCGTATAAAGAGAAACGGAGAAGGCAACACGGTTTCGGACATGGCAAGAATGCTGGGCGTGTCGGAAAAGGTGGTGCGGGAGGCATATAAAACGGGTGATGCGGCCTTTGTTAAATCACTGGAAAGTGAATTCCTGGGTGATGATGACAGCATAGCTCTTGCGGATACGCTCGGCAGAGAGGACAGCAGTTTTCTTGTAATTGAGAACAGTGATTTTATAGGGTATTGTGAAAAGCAGCTTGACGATAGGGAAAAACAGTTTGTTGAGCTGAGATATTACAAGGAACTGAATCAGAGCGAAATAGGGGAGCTTATGGGAATGAGCCAGATGCAGGTTTCACGTTTTGAGAAGAAGGTTCTGAAGAAGCTGAGAAATCTCTATTTCGGAGATTAAAAAAGCAGGTTCATGATAAAAGTGAGCCTGCTTTTATTTGTCCGATAATATATAGGATTTCACGGTGGTGAGCGGCATCATTGAATGATCTTCGTCCCATATAAAAATCTTTATTTCCGAAGCATCAGCCGACGGAGTGAGTAAAAATGAGCTGTTTTTCTGCAAGATGCCTAGCAATACTCCGTCTGAGTCGTACTGTGCGGCATACATCAGATGTTCCTTACGTACCGACACGAACAGATTACCGCTTGATTGCTTTGTTATCTCCACCCCATACTCATCTGGCTTAACCGTCGGTGAAGGCGACGGTGAGGGAGCAGGCGATGGCGTGGGCGAGGGCGAAGGAGATGGCGTTGGCGATGCGGTCGGGGCAGGAGTTATCTCCGGAATCAGCCCTTTCATATTAAGGATTCCCGAACCGTAGCCCTTTGCTGTGTTGACAGAGCTGCTGAAGGCGGTTGTGTTCGTCCGGAGCACTTCAATCGCTTCCTCATATGTAATATCCTTATAATATGTCCTCATCATAGCAACGGCTGCCGTTACGAACGGACAAGCCATAGATGTGCCGCTCATGTTTTTATAACTGCCCATACTGACAGGAATTGTACTGCTAATGCTTGTTCCGGGCGCGGCAAGCTCTATCACGGTGCCGTAGTTGGAGCTTGAGGATATTCCGCCGGTATTGGTGCTGTTTGCAACGGTTATGACATTGTCCATATACGCGGGAAAAATGTAATCTGCATTGTTGGGCTCTGTTTTATAGACAGACTGGTTTCCGGCGGCAGCGCAGATAATTGTGTTGTTTGCGTATGATTCGTTAAATAATGTATTAAATGATGATTTCAGCGTGCGGGAAGTGTCCTCACTGTCCGTGCCTAAGCTCATATTAATAACATCCGGCCTAAGCTCATTTGCTTTCTTTAATGCTGCAATTAATTGAGTTGTGCTAAATGATCCTAAGGCGCCTGCTACTTTGATGGGAATTATTTTAACATTAGCCAAAGTGTTGTCAGCTATGATTCCCGCAACATGGGTGCCATGGGAATGATCGTCCATAGGATCGCTGTCATTATTATAGAAATCATAGCCGGAGGCGGTGTCAATACGTCCTTTAAGCTCCGGATGTGTATAGTCTATGCCGGAATCAATTTCAACGACTGTAATTTCCGGCATATTTGCAACAGAGCCGAAATGAAGCTTAAGCTGCGATGTTAGCCATGAGGTATTGACATAAGCCGATCCCCAGGAAAGATATGGCATATACGCAGTCGGTCTGCTTGCTTGGAGTGTCATCTTTTCGTTATAGCATACGGGTATTTCGTTTGAAACATAGTATTCATATGCCGAAGCTGTCTCCTCGGCGGTTTTGTATATTAACGTATGTATATTGTATTCGTCCCATATATCATACAGCGCTCCCTGTCCGTCAAGACTGCCGTCGTATGCGGCAAGAAGAATATTGGATGATTCATCACTCTGTATGCCCATAGCAAAAAGAGATGTATCACTGGCAGGAGAATATTCCTGCATAGCAGCCGCATATTCCTCTGCGGTAGTTGTACGAATCGTTTCTGCCTCTGCGGCGGTAAAGCAAAATGCCAACAGAGCAGCGGTCGGGATTAAAATTTTTCTCATGTGAAAATTTTCTCCTTCTTCAAGGTTCATAAGTAAATACTTACTTAATATAGTATACAATATTTTCTGTCAGATTGCAAGATAAAATCTGATTTAAATCGAATAAAAATCATATATAATGTGTGCAAAAAAGTTTAGTTTTCAAGTGATTGGTTATTGACAACCGCACACGGATGTGCTACAATATAAATATCAATTGATTCTTCGGGGTAATGTGAAAATCATAACCGGCGGTGATTGGGGTATGCCCATAAGTCCGCGAGCCGATGGGCTGATACCGGTGCAAGTCCGGAACCGACGGTGTTCAGATGAATATATCTGTGAGTCCGGATGAGAGAAGATGTACGGTATGAAGTATAGCATTTTCCGCACCCCGATATATCGGGGTGTATTTTGATGGAAGAAAAATTTATGAGCCGTGCAATTGAGCTGGCGAGGCGGGGAGAGGGATTTGTAAATCCCAATCCGCTTGTCGGAGCGGTTATCGTAAAGGACGGCAGAATAATAGGCGAGGGTTGGCATGAGCGATACGGCGGACTTCACGCCGAAAGAAACGCGATAAAAAATCTTAAAGAGAGCGCTGAAGGAGCGGATATATATGTCACCCTTGAGCCGTGCTGCCACCACGGCAAGCAGCCGCCGTGTACGGAGGCGGTCGTTGAGGCGGGGATAAAAAATGTATATGTCGGCTCTTATGATCCGAATCCGCTGGTTTCGGGCAGGGGCATTGAATATCTGCGGGAGCACGGAATAAACGTGATTGAAAACGTGCTGCGTGAGGAATGTGACGCGCTTAACGATATATTTTTTCACTATATAACGACAAAAATGCCGTATGTTATTATGAAGGCGGCAATGTCTGTTGACGGGAGAACAGCGTCACATACAGGCGACTCGAAATGGATTTCAAACGAGCTTTCACGTGAGGACGCTCACAGAACGCGCAGGCGCTGCGCGGCGATTATGTGCGGAATAAATACCGTGCTTGCCGACGATCCTATACTCAACTGCAGGACGGAAAATCCGTCAGATCCGGTGAGAGTGATATGTGACAGTCATTTAAGAATACCTCTCAATTCAAGGATAATCCAAACAGCGCATAGGATACCGACAATAATAGCGACGGTGTCGCATGATGAGGAACGACTGAAGGCTCTTGCCGATGCCGGAGCGCGTACCGTAATAACGGACGGCGAAAGGGTTAATCTCATACAGCTTGCGCGCGAGCTTGGCAGACTTAAAATTGACAGCGTACTTGCCGAGGGCGGCGCGGAGCTTCACGCATCCCTGCTTGAAGCGGGACTGGTTGATGAGCTTAACATCTATATCGCACCTAAAATCATAGGCGGACGCGGCGCAAAGCCGGTTGTGGGCGGCAGAGGCGTTGAGCTTGTGCGTGATGCGTATATGTTCTCAAGGCCAGAGGTAAAAGTCCTGGGCGATGATATTCTACTGAAATACAAAAAGGCGGTGAAGTGAATGTTTACCGGAATAGTTGAGGAAAAGGGCATTATAGAAAAAGTTCTTAAAGGAACGAAATCATGCTCGATTACGGTAATGGCAGACAAGATTTTTGACGATATAAAGCCGGGTGACAGTATCGCGGTAAACGGTGTGTGTCTTACCGTAACGGAATTTAAAAAGCCGTATTTTACGGCGGATGTTATGCCGGAAACGATGCGGCGGACAAATCTGGGCGGGCTTGTCAAGGGAAGCCGGGTAAATCTTGAGCGCGCAATGCAGCTTAACGGACGCTTCGGAGGTCATATAGTTTCGGGGCATATAGACGGAACGGGAACGATTCTGACCATGGTACGGGAGGACAATGCCGTATGGATAAGAGTGGGAGTGCCCAATGCCATTACAAAATATATCGTTGAAAAAGGCTCTGTGACTCTTGACGGCATAAGTCTTACTGTTGCCGATACCGCGCCGGAGGAGTTTTCTGTTTCGATAATACCGCATACCGCTGCGGAGACCACGCTGTCGGAGCGACGGACGGGCGATAAAATCAATATAGAGTGTGATATAATAGGAAAGTATGTTGAAAAGATGACAAAGCGTGAAAGCGAAGGAATAACCGAGGATTTTTTGAGTAAGTACGGATTTTAAGGAGATGAAGCAAAGTGAAATTTGATACAATTGAAAAGGCGCTGGAGGATCTGAGAAACGGAAGAGTTATTCTGTGTACGGATGACGAAAGCCGCGAAAACGAGGGCGATCTCATATGCGCCGCGCAGTTTGCGACAACGGAAAATGTGAATTTTATGGCAAGTGAGGCAAAGGGACTTATATGTATGCCTATGAGCAGCGCATACATTCACAAGCTTGGATTAAGACCAATGGTAGCCAATAATACCGACAACCATGAAACCGCATTCACCGAATCGATAGACCATATCGACACCACAACGGGCATAAGCGCGCAGGAACGCGGACTTACTGCCAGAATGTGCGTTGCGCCCAATGTGAAGCCGTCCGATTTCAGACGGCCGGGACATATGTTCCCGCTTGAGGCAAAGCCGGGCGGAGTCCTTGAACGGAACGGACACACGGAGGCAACGGTTGATTTGTGCCGGCTTGCGGGACTTGAACAGGTGGGACTGTGCTGCGAGATTATGGCAGAGGACGGAACGATGATGCGCCGGGACGGGCTTGAGGAATTTGCGAAGAAATATGGCCTTACTTTTATCTGCATTCAGGATCTTCAGGCATACCGCAGACAGCGCGATAAGATTATGGAGCGTGTGGCGCAGGCAAAGCTGCCGACAAAGTACGGAGACTTTGATATATTCGGCTACAGTAATGTAATTAACGGAAAACAGCATATTGCTCTGGTAAAGGGTAACGTGGCAGACGGTGAACCGGTACTGTGCCGTGTGCATTCCGAATGCCTTACGGGTGACGTGTTTGGCTCGTGCCGCTGCGACTGCGGCGAACAGCTTGCAGAGGCAATGAGGAAGATAAACGAAGAAGGCAGAGGTATTATAGTATATCTGCGTCAGGAGGGCAGAGGTATAGGTCTGCTTAATAAGATAAAAGCGTATACCCTGCAGGAGAACGGATATGATACGGTTGAGGCGAACGTAGAGCTGGGATTTGCGCCGGATTTGCGTGATTACAGCGAGGGAGCGCAGATTCTCCGTGATCTGGGCGCATCAAAGCTGAAGATTATGACTAACAACCCCGAAAAAATATCCGATCTGTCGGAGTACGGCATTGAGATAGTCGAACGCATTCCGATACAGATTCCGGCGAAAAAGGAAAACGAATTTTATCTCAGAACAAAGATGAACAAAATGGGACATCTGTTTCATTATTAAAAATAGAGGAGGAAACAAAAAAATGAATGTTTATGAAGGAAAATTAACGGGCGAGGGACTCAGGATAGGAATTGTTGCATCGAGATTCAATGAGTTTATTACCTCAAAGCTTATTTCGGGTGCAAGAGACTGTCTTGTGCGTCACGGCGTGAAGGATGAGGACATTACTCTTGCGTGGGTGCCGGGAGCGTTTGAGCTTCCGCTCATGGCAAAGAAAATGGTAATGAATATGTCATTTGACGCGGTTATCTGTGTAGGCGCGGTCATTCGCGGAGCTACGTCGCACTATGAGATGGTATGCAATGAAACGGCAAAGGGCATCGCACAGGTGTCGCTCAATTCGGGCATCCCGGTGCTTTTCGGCGTGCTTACCACAGACACAATAGAGCAGGCAATCGAGCGTGCGGGAACAAAGGCAGGAAACAAAGGCTATGACTGTGCCCTTTCGGCAATTGAAATGGCAAATGCGTTTAAAGAGCTTTCAAAACTTGACTGATAGGGGAGCATACGTTTGAATAAAAAGATTTTAAATGTACTTAATACCACCGCCGGACAGCTTATATTTGCCCTGCTCTCCGGCTGCGGGTATTTTATGATAATGCTTAAGTTCATTATGGGAGCTTCAAACGGCAGCGCATTTCTTGCATACAGCTTTTCACCGCTTATAATATGCGGTGCCGCACTTGTTATTATAAAGCTGATGAAGCAGGCAAGGGAGAATGAAAGTCCCGCAGCGATACTCAGATTGTTCTGGGTGCATATTGCGGTAATAGCTGTGGGAATTGTGTTTTTGGCAGCAGTATGGGCATAAAAAAGTAACCGGCTTAGGAGGTGTCCCAAGCCGGTTTTTTGATTTATCTTTTTCTTATACGGAATTTTCCTCTTTTTCTGCTGCCTGAATAAAACATCTTACCAAAGCCTCCGTGACTGCGTCTTGAGCCGCTGTAGAATAATTTTCCTATTGAAGGCCCGCTTCTGCGCTTTCCGGTTGCCTGTGCCAGATTTCCCAAAGACTTCAGATCGACGCTCGATTTTGCTTTGCCGCTGCCGCCGCTCAGCGCCTTCGTAACATTTACGGTGCTCTTTTTCTTAACCATTGCTTCAACATGAGCGGTAGGATTGAATTTATGTGTCTTTTGCAGCGACTCATTTGTAACCTTAACAATAAGTATTGCTATTATGTAGAAAAGAGACGACAGCATAGTCGGCAGCAGTCTTATACATATAATCAGCTGTGAGAAGAACAGCGATATGGATACGAATATAGGCCATGCAAGAGCAACAACGCCGAGTAATATAAGCAGATTTATACTTGTCATTGTTCTGCGCATAAACAGGGTTATAAGTCCTGATGTGAATACGAGAGCACCGCTTATAAAGACAAGATATGACAGCTGCACACCGACAGACTCAATCGTTGTGTTAGCGTTTGTGTAAAGAATACCTGTAAACTCCAGCAGACCGCAGATTATAAGGAAGATGCCCAGAAGGGTATTGATTATTGCTGCTACTGTTAACAGCTTGATGTGTTTTAAGTTCATATTAATTCCTCCGAGTATTTAATTTGTTTCCAATGCTTTAATGGATACCTTACCGCCTTCAATCTTTAATGATTCTCCGGAGGTAATTTCCAGCTTGAATGAATGAGTATCAAGGGTTGAAAGGTCCTCTTTTTTTGAAAGTGTATTGGCAATTGAGTACAGATATATTTTGGCACTGCCTTCAATCACGTATCTTCCGGGATCAATATCTGACGGACACTTATACTCTCCCTCGTCAAGCTCCTTGGCTTCTCCCTCTGTTTCCTCTGTGATGTCGGACATAGTGTTAAGTATATTGTTTTTTTCTTCAATCTGTTTGTCGATTTCAGCTATTTTAGCCTTAGCCTCCTCAACCTCTGATTGATAATCCTCAAGTATGCTCTGTCTGCTCTGTATTTCATTTAAAAGCTCCTCACGGTTTGAAATATCATCATCAAAAGCCTTAATATCATTCTGAAGATTATCCGTTTGTCTGCGAAGCTCTGATATTTCGGCGTTAAGTCCGGACTTTTGGGCGTTTGCAACCGCGCGTGCCTTGGGCGGGATAATGAAGCTGTTGCTGAATATGATTATCATTGCTCCTGTTATGATACTGATACAGACAGGCATAACAACGGTGAGTATAAATTTCTTTCGGTTCATATATGCCTCCTTAATCAACAGGTGTGAATTTTGTGGATGACTCTATATTAACCTTGTCACCCTGTTCAAGCGTTATCGTATACGGTGAGTCTCCGAGAACATCATTGACCTTTGACAGCCCCTCAGATGTCGCTACCTGGAATTTTCCGCTTCCAGTTACCGAATATTTACCGACGCGAAGGTGTGTGCCTACGGTATAAACACCGGGGGTAAGAGTTATCTGCTTGCTGTTTTTGCCGGCTATCTGAGCATTAAGTCCGTCAAGCTGAGCCTGTTTTTCACCGGCTTGATTTTTCAGGGCGGCAAGCTCCTCGCGGCTTTCCTTTATTTTCATGTCCAGCCCGGCCATTGTATTATCGTAATCATTGAGATTGTCAATCTGAGTTTCTTTTTCCTCGCTTTGGGACTGAAGCGTGCTTATCGCATCCTTAAGCCCGGATCGCTCTTTAAGCAGTGATGCATATTCTTCATCATTGCTGAGCAGATGCTCTGCACGGCTGTCGATGATGTCATTGTCTGTGGGAAGGTATACAGCAAGTGTGAATGAGCCTGCCAGAATGGCAGTCACAATAAATGCCGTGGTTATATAGGCGATAATATTTCTTCCGCGCAGTGTCATGCCGAAAGCATCCTCGTGTATCTGCTCATCTCCGGTTTTATTGCCTATAATACCGATAGGCTCATCGCTGCCGGAAGCCGTGTTTGTTTTTTTCTTTATGTTAAAAAGACCTCCGTGAGATTTAACAGACGATTCCGCATCTGTATCGCTCAGTTCAATAATATCGGATTCTTCGGTTATTTTCGTTTTCTTTTTGGCCATATTGTGCCTCCCGTATATTTATTTTGTTGTCACAATAAATACTTCTTTAAACTGATATGCAAAGCTGTCATGAGCGGCCTTGGCGGTTTTGAAATCGGGGAAGATACCAAAGACGGTAGGTCCCGAACCGCTCATAACCGCGCCCATTGCGCCGTTCATCATCATTTTTTTTCGTATTCCGCGGATTATGGGGTGCATTCCTTCCGTTACTGTACCCATAACATTTGAAAGTCCCGAAGCAACCGCGGCTATATCTCCTTGCCGTATAGCATGAATCATGCCTTCCGTATCGGGGCGTCCGGCGATTTCTGCTGAATCTATAGCCTCATAAATACTTCCGGTTGAAACATTTATCGCAGGCTTCACCATAAGAATTGTACACGGCTCAAGAGGCGGGAGAGGGGTGAGCTTTTCTCCTATGCCCTCCGCAAGCGCCGTACCGCCCAGTATGCAGTACGGAACATCCGCACCGAGCTTAAGTCCAAGCATACAAAGCGTGTCCGTATCAAGATGAGCGTTGTAGAGCATATTAAGTGCGCACAGCACCGCCGCGGCATTTCCGCTTCCGCCTGCAAGTCCTGCGGCTACAGGGATGTTCTTGTGTATCATGATTTTGCAGCCGCGGCTGATGCCGGTATATTCAAAAAACTCTTTTGCCGCCATATATGCGATGTTTTTTTCGTTATTGGGAAGAAATTTCAGATTTGTTGAAATGCTTATATCATTATATGTCTTGTCGATTATAAGCAGATCGAACAAGGATACGGTCTGCATGATCATTTCAACGTCATGATACCCGTCCGGACGCCTGCGAAGTACATCAAGCGTAAGATTTATTTTTGCATAAGAGCGCGCAATGGCTCGTCCTCCGGTTATAATAATTTCATCTGCCAGCATACCCGCAATTCTCCTTTGTAAATTATTTATCAAGCTGTTCGTGCGACGCGGCTACGACCGCAAGTATCATATCATCTGTAATCTCGTGTCTTTCGTCTGATTTTTTCATATATGCAAGATATTCGATATTTCCTTCAGGTCCCTTGACAGGGGAGAAGGAGAGCCCGGCAATGTCAAAGCCTATGCTGCGGGCAAAATCAAGCACCGTCCGTATAACATCAAAGTGAACCTTTTTATCGCGCACAACGCCTTTTTTTCCTACCTGACCTCTGCCTGCCTCAAACTGCGGCTTGATAAGCGCCGCAATCTCGCCTGACTCGCAGAGCAGCGTGTAAGCAACAGGTAGCACAAGCTTCAGAGAAATGAAGGAAACGTCAATAGAAGCAAAGTCTATCGGCTCTCCGATGTCCTCAGGCGTTACGTAACGGATGTTAGTACGCTCCATATTAACTACTCTTTCGTCCTGACGCAGCTTCCATGCGAACTGACCGTAGCCCACATCAACAGCGAAAACCTTTTTCGCCCCGTTCTGCAGCATACAATCGGTAAATCCTCCCGTCGAGGCGCCTATATCCATAGCCGTTTTTCCCTCAAGGGTTATAGGAAATTCCTGCATAGCCTTTTCAAGCTTAAGTCCGCCGCGGCTGACATATTTCAGCTGCTCTCCGCGGATTTCAATCTCGGTTTCGTTTTCGTCAATCATCATTCCCGCCTTGTCGCATTTCTGATTTTTGACGTAAACCTGTCCCGCCATTATAAGAGCCTTGGCTCTTTCGCGGCTTGTCGTCATACCCTTGTCCGTAATATATACATCCAATCTTACTTTTGCCATGATTTTAATCCTTTTATTATGAAAGCGGCAATTGACTGCGCATCCATACCGTATTTTTTATCCAGCTCGTCTACCGTTCCGTGCACAATAGGCTCATTCGGGAAAGCAAACGCCTTGAAGCGGCACTGTACATTTGCACTGAGCAGAGTCTGCGCAATATGCTCACCCATGCCGCCGGACAGTATATTGTCCTCTATACTTACCGCATAACCTGTTTTCATTGCCGTGGCAAGTATTGCCGACTTGCACAGCGGATATACCGTCGGAAGCTCAACAACCTCAGCGTCAATATTGCTTTCGCTGAGCAGCTCTGCGGCCTTTTGCGCGGTATACACCATTCGTCCCGTGGTAATGATTGAAACATCGCGTCCCTGCTTACGGGTTATCGAGGCACCCGGCTTGAAATATTCAAAGGGATATGTCGTCTGCGTGTTTCCCCGCGGATACCTTATTGCAATAGGCCCGTCATGTGAATTTATCGCATAATCGAGCATTGAGTTGAGCTGCGCAAAGGATGACGGAGAAAGAACCGTCATATTGGGCATACAGCAAAGGTATGAAAGGTCATACACACCCTGATGCGTTTCGCCGTCAGCGCCTACAAGTCCCGCCCTGTCAACAGGGAAGACCACGTGGAGATTTTGCAGACATACATCGTGGAGTGCCTGGTCAAAGGCGCGCTGCAAAAAGGTCGAGTACAGCGGTATTACCGGTATAAAGCCCGATGCTGCCATGCCTGCGGCAAACGTAACACCGTGCTGCTCCGCAATTCCTACATCAAAGAAACGGTTTTTAAATCGCTTTGAAAAGTCGATCAGTCCCGTGCCGTCCGGCATTGCGCAGGTTATTGCAACAACCTTATCGTTATATTCGGCAATACGGACAATGCTTTTTCCGAACTGACTGCTGTAGCTGTCGCCGCCGGAAGGAAGACTGCCCGTTTTCGGGTCAAAGCCGCTGACCCCGTGGTATGCGGCAGGATTTTTTTCGGCGGGTGCATAGCCCTTGCCCTTGACTGTTCTTACATGCAGAAATACCGGTTTTTTTTCTGTCGCGGCATAATCAAGACAGGTTATAAGCGACTCCAGATCATGTCCGTCAACCGGGCCTATATAGCGGAAGCCCAGATCGTCAAACATTGTAGTGGGCAGCACCTTTCTGCGGATGCCTGCTTTCATTTTTTCGATTGAGTGCTTTATCCATCTGCCGATAATCGGAATATGATCAAGTATTTTTTCAACACGCTTTTTTGATTTGAAATAGTATCTGTTTATTCTTATATTCCTAAGATGCTTTGACACCGCGCCGACGTTCTTGGAAATTGACATGGTATTGTCGTTAAGGATAAGTATGAGCGGTGTTTTTGCATGACCGGCATCATTTATCGCCTCATATATTTCTCCGCCTGTAAGCGCACCGTCACCGAACAGTGTTATAATATTGTTTTTCCTGCCGCAGAGATCTCTTGCCCGCGCCATTCCCAGAGCGGCGGAAACAGACGTTGAAGAATGACCTGTATCAAACGCGTCAAATTCACTTTCATTCCGCTTCGGAAAGCCGGAAAGACCGCCGAAGGTTCTGAGTGTGGAAAAATCATCCTTTCTCCCGGTAAGTATTTTATGAACATAAGCCTGATGCCCGACATCGAATATGAGCTTGTCCTCAGGAAGGTTAAAAACCCTGTGTATTGCCACGGTCAGCTCGACAATGCCGAGGTTTGAAGCAAGATGTCCTCCGGTTCTGCTGACATTTTCTATAAGGAATTCCCGTATATCACTGCACAGCTGTTCAAGTTCATCAATATTAAGTTTTTTCAGATCTCCGTAATTTTGCAGCTTTTCAAGCATATTTTTCATTTTGTAAATAACACTCTTTCCCAAACCCTGTATCTATAGGGCGTTATCTTATCAATCAGATTTTTCAAACAGTTACTGTTATTATATCACAGGATATTTAAAAAGTCAATGAATGTTATGAATAGTTACAAAAAAAGAGCCCCCAAAATCATAATGTCATCCTCAGATCAGATTAATGACATTTTCCGAAGGTCTCTTTTTTTTATGTGTCCGGAGATTTTTTAAGACTTATCCGGTCAGCCTACATCTTCTTCTTCCGCCGCATCGTAGCCTTCTGCTGCGGCTCCCTGCGGCGCACTCTCTTCCGCTGCCGGTTCTTCCGCTGCCGGTTCTTCCGCTGTCGGTTCTTCCGTTGCCGGAGCCTCGTTTACGGGCGCCTCGGTTGCCGGAGCAGCTTCAGGTGCGGGCTGCGTATTGTTTTCCGCGTTCGGAATAACGTCTATATATCCGCCGTAGAAAATTCTGAGCGTTACAGCTCCGTAGGAATCAATTGCGTTAAACAGATAGAATTTGCTTGACGGTGCAAAGTACGGAGTGGAGTCGGGGACGATAGATGTAAATTCATCTGTGATATATGACTTTGCATTATCGTTTGTGAAGTCCTCCATTTTGCCGATGGTGTCATTATCATACCAATACGAGTTGCTTGTATCGCATATAATTGAAACCGTATTTGCTCCGCCGTCCCATGCGACCTCGCCGCCGAAGGCCTCGGAAATGACTCTTAGCGGAACAAATGATTTATCACCGCCGATTACGGGCTGAAGGTCTGTAATGTCAAGCGAGCTGAAGTTGCCGCTGCTTGTGTATTCGTCAACCCATTTCCTCAGAGACCATGAATTGTAGCCTGTTGCATTGAATGTTCTTGCGAACTGAAGAATAGTGTTATTCTTTGTGCAGGTGATAAGCTGTTCCTTAAGAATATCGTTTTTCTGGTATTCATCCCAGTACACATTAACGCCCATTGCCGTGAGAAGCGCTCTCAGGGGGATAAAGGTACGGTTTGTTTTGTCGTCAACATACGGCCTCTGATTTTCCTCAAATGAAAGCGTCGTGCCGTTAACCTTAACTACCACGTTCACGGCAGGCTGTGCCGTGGCTGCGGGTGCAGGCGTGGCAGAGGGCGCGGGATTATCTGTAAAATAGCTTGACGCTACCTTAGGCATGGTGCCTGTATACATCTCTGTGCCAAGAGATGAAATAAGCTGAACCTTAACCAGTCCGCCCAGAGTAAGAGTCATGGTGCCGTTAAAGGCAGCTCCCGTTGAGACTGTTTCGGCATGGAACGGAATTACAGCCGTATTGCCGTTTACAATTCCCTGATCAAAGGTGTATTTATAAGCTTCAATATCATTTTTTATTCTTTTAAACCGTACGGTTATTGTCGTATCGGTACATGTGAGAATGTCCATTGCGGCATAGCCGGTACCGTCAATATTGTTTGTATAATATGATCCTACATAATCTGCCGGCGCGGCGAATGCAGCCGGGATCAATGCGGCAATCATTGCAAAAGCGGCAAAAAGCGCGGTTATCTTTCTTTTCATATGTTATCTCTCCTTGCAAACACATATTAAAACGCAGAGTACGGCGAAATAGCCACACTCTGCGCCGTGCTGATTATAATTATTTAATTCATGCCTTGTCGATTGAACCGAAGAGCTCCATCTTCTCCTTTACAATGGCCTTGATACCCTCAAAGCCGGGCTGGAGAAGCTTTCTCGGGTCGAAGCCCTTGCCTGTAAGGTCCTTACCCTCTTCGATATATTTTCTTGTAGCCTCCTGGAAGTAAAGCTGACACTCTGTATTCACGTTAATCTTTGCAACACCGAGTGAGATTGCTTTTTTGATCATGTCAGCGGGGATACCTGTGCCGCCGTGAAGAACAAGCGGAAGATCTCCGATGAGAGCCTTTATGGCAGCAAGAGCCTCAAAGTCAAGTCCCTTCCAGTTTTCAGGATACTTTCCGTGGATATTGCCGATACCTGCAGCGAGGAAATCTACTCCGAGGTCTGCAATCATCTTGCATTCGTTCGGGTCGGCAATTTCGCCTGCGCCAACAACGCCGTCCTCTTCGCCGCCTATTGAACCTACCTCTGCCTCGATGGACATACCCATGTTATGAGCAACGTGTACAAGCTCTGTTGTCTTTTCGATATTTTCCTCGATCGGGAAATGCGAACCGTCAAACATGATTGACGAGAAGCCTGCCTTAACACACTTATAGCAGCCCTCATATGTGCCGTGATCAAGATGAAGCGCAACCGGAACGGTAATGCCGAGTGAATCAATCATAGCGTTTACCATAGCCGAAACTGTCGTAAAGCCTGTCATATATTTTCCTGCACCCTCTGAAACACCGAGAATAACAGGTGAGTTGTTTTCCTGAGCTGTCTGAAGTATAGCCTTTGTCCATTCAAGGTTATTGATGTTGAACTGACCTACAGCGTAGTGTCCCTCGACTGCCTTTTGTAACATTTCTGTTGCTGAAACTAACATAATATATTTCCTCCTTAATAATATTATCTTTATGTTTGTATATAATAAGTCAGGTGTTTATGCAAGGTTTTTTACATAAGCCTGATCAGATTATCATGACTTGCCGCCTGTGTCTGCCGCCTTGTCGGAAACGCCTATTTTAAGCTCGCGCGCGTAAAAGAACAGATACTGCTGCGCCATACCGCCGAGTCTGCCGAACCTGTCTGAGGCATATGCGGATATAGTCTTTATACTCTGCTGTGTGTTTTGGAAATAGCAGTATTCCATAATGCGTTTAATCCATACGTCGACGGGGAAGGAATCAAAGCGCTGCATACCAAAAAGCAGAATGCAGTCAGATACCTTGCTGCCGATTCCGTATATGCTCATAAGCGCCTTTTTTGCCTCATGCGTCGGCATTGCGTCTATTTCATCAAGTCTTATTTCACCCGAGGCAACCTTCTGAGCACAGCCCAGAATATACTTGTCACGAAAACCGGCACGGATGACGGACAGCTCCTCAAGACTCAGCTCCGCAAGACGCTGCGGGGCGGGAAATGAATAATGTACGGCGCCGCGGTATGTATGCGGTTCTCCGAAGTTTTCACATAAAAGCTCTATGATTTTTTTGATACGCGGTATGTTGTTGCTTGCGGAGATTATAAATGAGATCATTGTTTCCCATAGCTCCTGATTAAGTATGCGTATTCCGCCGCCGTATTCGACCGCCGCCCGCATCAACGTATCGCCGCCTTTTGTCAGCTCGTCCTTGACCGCTCCGTAATCACGGCCGAGATCAAGAAAGTCATACCAGACGTTCTCAAAATCCTCCATTGAGGTGTCATGCAGAACTATTTCATTATTCTTTTTTGAAATTTGTATTGTTTTGCCAAAGGCTGTGCCCATATATGAGCCGTCCTCCTGCCTGTTGAAGCGGAAGCACTGACCGCAGTCGAATATATGCGATAGCTCAAAATCACACTGTCCGGCAATAATAACATCATTATTTACTGTTTTTACGTCCATAATCAGTATTATAGCACAAATTATGAAGTTTATCAATAAGAAATTCAAAATATTTTCAATTTGTTACAATTGCAGAGAAAGGAATAAAAAAATATTTGTTTGATATGAATATTACATAAGCATATGTAAAAACATAAAAAATATCATGGTAAAAATTCTAAATAATCCTTGATATTCGGAGCAGAATAAGGTATAATATATAGCAAATAAATGAAGGAGGATTATTATGACAGACAAGGAATTGTTCGACAGTCTTGCGTATGAGCGCAAAAATGCGTATCTTGAAATGAGCGCGGCGGAGAAAGCCGAAATGGATTCATTCTGCGATGATTACCGCGTGTTTCTTGACAACGGAAAGACTGAAAGGGAATGTATTAAATTATCGGTAAAAGCGGCGCAGGAGGCAGGGTTTGTCGATCTTGCCGGTATAGATGAGCTTAAGCCGGGAGACAAGGTATATAAGGTAAACAGAGGCAAGAGCATCTTTATGGCGGTAATAGGCAAAGAGGATATAAGAAAGGGTATAAATATCGCGGGCGCGCATATTGATTCACCGCGTCTTGACCTTAAGCAGAATCCGCTGTATGAAAGCACGGATATGACTCTTCTTAAAACTCATTATTACGGAGGAATAAAAAAATATCAATGGACCGCCGTACCGCTTGCAATTCACGGTGTAATTTACAATACAAGCGGTGAAAAGCTTGAAATCGTATTGGGTGAGAAGGAGGATGATCCGGTATTTGTAATAACCGATCTGCTGCCGCATCTTGCAAAGGATCAGATGACAAAAAAGATGACAGAGGGCATAGAGGGTGAAAACCTCAATGTTCTTATAGGCGGAATGCCGATTGAGGCGGAGGGTGTTAAGGAAAAGGTTAAGTTTTCAATTCTGAAGCTTCTCAACGCCCGTTACGGAATAACCGAGAAGAGCTTCCAAAGCGCGGAGCTTGAAATCGTTCCGGCGCAGAAGGCGAAAAATGTCGGGCTTGACGAAAGCTTTATCGGTGCTTACGGTCAGGATGACAGGGTATGCGCGTATACAACTCTGCGCGCCGTTCTTGAGGAGGAAATGCCGCAGAGAACCGCGGCGGCAATTCTTGTTGATAAAGAGGAAATAGGCTCAATGGGCAACACGGGCGCAAAAAGCGCGTTTATGACAATGACAATTGCAGAGCTTATTGAAAAAGCCTGCGGTGGCTGCTCGGTTACTGACCTCAACAGAACGATTGAAAATTCGGCATGTATGTCATCTGATGTTTCGGCTGCTGTTGATCCTAATTATCTCAGTGTTTCGGAGGCAAACAACTCCGCCTATGCCGGCTGCGGTGTTACTATTGTGAAGTACACGGGTGCGCGGGGTAAATCGGATTCATCTGATGCAAATGCGGAGTTTGTGTATGAAATAGGAAAGCTTATGGATGAGGACGGTGTTATATGGCAGACCGGCGAGCTGGGCAAGGTAGACCAGGGCGGCGGCGGAACGATTGCGCAGTATGTTGCAAATCTCAATATGGATGTTATAGACTGCGGTGTTCCCGTTCTTTCCATGCACTCGCCGTTTGAGGTTACGGCAAAGAGCGATGTCTATATGGCATACAGAGCATATAGGGCATTTTACAAAAGATAAGCGTAAGAAATATGAATATTTCTGATGCAAATTCATGTAAAAAGGTGGTGCGGCAAAACGTCAGTTTTGCTGCACCACCTTTATCTTTCATATGCCGTTTTATTAAAATCGCCCATCGGCTGTTTTTTTTATGTCTGTCAATAATCCTTAAACAGTGTTCCGACCTTTTTGCCGTCAATAATATCATAGAGAGCTTCTATGCGTCTGCCGTTTACTATCAGCATGCTGATTCCGGCATCATTTGCGATTTTCGCCGCCTCAATCTTTGTCACCATGCCGCCGGTGCCGCGTTCTGTGCCGGCTCCGCCCGCGCCCGCTTCAACGGCGCTTATATCCTCAACGCGTGAAATGAGCTGTGCGTCGGGGTTTGAGTGGGGGTCGCTGTCATAAAGCCCGTCAATATCGGAGAAAAGCACGAGAAGATCGGCGTTTACGAGTTTTGCGACAATCGCAGAGAGGCTGTCGTTATCGCCGAACTCTATTTCCTCAACCGATACCGTGTCATTTTCGTTTACAATAGGGATGATACCCATATCAAGCAGAGTGTTGAAGGTGTCGGTTGTGTGGTTCTTGCGTTTTTCGATATCGACGTCCGAGCGTGTCAGAAGTATCTGCGCAACGGTGTTGTGATATTCCGCAAACATCTTGTCATAAAGCGACATAAGCTCGCATTGACCGATTGCCGCAAGCGACTGCTTCACCTTTGTATCAGCAGGCTTGTGCTCAAGTCCGAGCTTGCCCATTGCAACGCCTATCGCTCCGGAGGAAACAAGGATCACGTCATATCCCTGATTTCGCAGATCCGAAAGCACGCGGGCGAGAGCGTTGATCTGTCTGAAATTTATTTTTCCCGTATCGTATGTAAGCGTGGAGGTTCCTACCTTAACCACGATTCTTTTGTTTATCTTATCCATTGCAAGTGACTGATCCTTTCAAAATCTTTTATATATGCGTTATATTATACAACATAAAAACAGTTTTGTAAAGGATTAATTGCGGATAACTATTATAAATTCCTCGCCCCAATCATAGGTTTTTTCGTTGAATTCCGCATCAATGCCGCTCTGGCGTATAAGCCCGACCGCGTTTGCGAGGGTGTTTTTCAGAATTTTTATATCCTTGAATTTGTTTATCTGAATATTCGGCTGATGCCCGGTCTTGAGAAGCTCGGATATAAAGCTGACCGCTTCATTTTCGCTCAATGAATGCTCGCAGATATACCGGACGGCTTCTATCTGCGTATCTCTGTCGTGTATACGAAGCAGCGCCCGCGCCTCTCTTTCACTGAGGTTAAAGTTTCTTATGTATTTTCGTACAATGGGATCAAGCATCATAAGCCTCATTCTTTCCTTTATTTCAAAGGGCTTGCCGCCTATTTTTCTTGAAAGCTCATGGCTTGAAAGTCCCTTGCCCTTTATAAGCTCCTTGTAGCTCTGCGCAATCTCCAGAAAGGACAGATCCTCACGCTGTAAATTTTCGAGAAGGGAAAGGATTGCACAGTCGGTTGAGTTTTCCGTGACTATGCACGGGATTGTTTTAAGGCCTGCGCTGTAGGCGGCTCTGTAGCGCCGCTCTCCCGAAATCAGTACGTATTCGTCATCGCCGCACTCCCTGACTGTTATCGGCGATAAAACGCCGTAGCGTTCTATGGAGCGGGTGAGTGTATCCATCGCTTCAGGATCAAAATATTTCCGCGGCTGTCCCGGATTGGGTCTTATTGCCTTGAGCGGGATATTCCTTATGCTTTTATTTGAATTATTATCTGACATTCTGTTCACCTGATTGTAATTTTTAACCTGTAACGGGTTATGAACGGACAGCGGCAGATTTGATCGCCTATGATGTACAGTGCCGCTGCCCGTTCAATGCCCTCGGTGGTGGAAGGTGTAAGACATTTGCTCAATGCCTGTTTTAACGGCATCGGACAAATTGGGGGTGACAGCTTCGGCTGTCTGTATCTGTGATTTTTGTCTTACAAGAACAATTATAGCATGAAAATTCCGGATGTAAAGAAAAAGCGTGCGACATAATGCGGCACGCTTTTCGGTTATCGCTTTTTGTAAGTCTTTTCGACAGGGATTTCTGTCGCTTTCCTGCCCTTGCGGGGGAATTGCCCCGGAGTATGTCGGAGCTTTTTTATCACAATTATTTTGTGCTCCAGCTGTGTAAACGGGATGTCCGCCTTAAAGACGTCCTCAACTCCGCCGCCCAGGATTTCGATTGCCCCTTGCGCCTCGCTCAGCTCACTCATGGCAAGGGGACCCTTCAGCGCAAGAAGATAGCCGCCGGGCTTAACGAAGGGGAGACACCATTCCGCAAGCGTGCGCATATTCGCCACTGCGCGCGAAACAACGGTATCATATTTTTCTCTGTGCATATCTGACAGCGCGGCATCCTCTGCACGGGAATGTATAAATTCAATGCCGTCCGTTATCCCCATTTCGCAGGCGGCATCCTTTAGAAAGCTTATCCGTTTGTTAAGTGAATCAAGCAGGGTAAGCGATATGCCGGGGTATGCGCATTTAAGAACCAGCCCCGGAAAGCCCGCGCCCGTTCCCACGTCAATAACCCTGCCTTTTACACGGTCTGTGAGAAGGGGCGTAAGACTGTCAAGAAAATGCTTTGTAACAATCCCCTCAGGCTCTGTTATGCGTGTGAGGTTAACCGACTTATTCCTTTCCGTCAATATATTTGCGTATTTAACAAGCGCTTCCGCCTGCGGCTCGCTGAGACTTATGCCAAGCTCTGCAGCGCCTTTTAAAATCATATCCTTCATATGCCGAACAGCTTCCTTCCGTTTTCCTCAGTAATTTTTTCCGTTTCCTCCGGTGAAAGCCCTCTCAGCTCTGCAAGCAGCCTGACGACCTCATGGAGATAAAGAGAGCTGTTGCGTTTGCCCCTGTAGGGGACGGGAGCCATATAGGGGCAGTCGGTCTCGATAAGCAGACGGTCAAGGGGGACTGCCGCTGCCGCCTCGCGGGGCTTTTTTGCGTTCTTAAAGGTGAGCGAGCCGCCAAAGGCGATATACATATTAAGCTCTTCAGTGACCTCGCGCACCATTTCTCTGCTGCCGCTGTAGCAGTGGAAAACACCTCCGCATTCGTAAGCCTTATGTTCCTTTAAAATTCTTAGACAGTCGCCGTGCGCCTCACGGTCATGAATGATTACCGGCAGCTTAAGCTCTCTTGCAAGGTCAACCTGCTCACCGAGTATTCTGTGCTGCTCCGCCTTTGTCTGAACCGTCCAGTGATAATCAAGCCCTATTTCTCCGACTGCCTTGATTTTGGGATGCTTTGCATATTCGCGTATTCTGTCAAGGTATCCCTGCTCTGCGCCCTCGACCTCCTCGGGGTGAATACCCACAGCCCCGTACATAAACGGGTATTTTTCACACAACTGGAGAATAAGCGGCATTTCATGAAGCGAGGAGCAGGCATTCATAATAAGCCCTACGCCGTTTTCGTTCATAGAGGACAGCAGAGCGTCTCTGTCCTCGTCAAACTGCGCGTCGTTATAGTGGGCGTGCGTATCAAAAATCATTATACAACCTCTTTCGTTATTTGAATTGCAGAATCCGTTTTTCTGTTATGATAATATCCATTTTTATATCATGCGGTGATGACGGCACATATCCGAGCAGCTGAAAGTCGTAGCACAGCCCGGCTTTTATTCCGCTGAAAGCCGACAGAAAACGGTCATAATATCCCTTGCCGAAGCCGATGCGCGCCCCGCTTGTGTCAAAGGCGATTCCGGGGATCAGAGCAAGGTCAATGTCTGAGATACGGGCTTTGATGCACTCTGCCGGTTCCATTATCCCGTAAGCGCCCCTGACAAGCTTGTCGGGGGAGGTGAGATAAGACGGCGTTATGGTAAACGTATCCGTGTCTGTGACGGGCACGACAATACTTTTATTATCTTTAAACATATGTGAAATGATCCCGCCCGTTGACGGCTCTTTAAAGGCTGAAAGATAACTCATAACCGTACCGGAGTGCCTGTAGCAGTCAAGTGACAGAATATGCTCTGTTATTCTGCCGCTCCATTCGTTTATTTGTTCGGGGGTCAGCATTCTGCGCTTTGCCTTTACGGCGCTGCGGATATCGTCCTTTGTCGTATTATCAGTCATTATACTGCATTGCTTCCTTCAGCTGCGCCGCCGTTTCCGCGCCTTTAAGCAGCGTTACAAGCTCAAAGCCGAAATCGGACGCTGCGCCGGGGCCTCTGCCCGTTATCAGTCTGCCGTCAACAACCGCCTTTTCGCCTGTCATCTCCGCACCGTAGCAATATTTTTCAAAGCCGGGGTAGCAGGTGGCTCTTTTGCCCATAAGCATCTGCTTTTTACCCGGAATTGACGGTGCGGCGCAGATTGCGGCAATGTAGCTGCCGCGTATAAGCGCGTCGTTTAGCAGCGCGTGAACCTCGTTTGAGTTATCGAGATGAATGTGTCCCTCGCCGCCCGGAAGCATAACAGCCTCCATATCGCAGGGTGCCATGCCGTTTGTGAGAATATCGCTCATCATTTCATCAGCCTCAACCGTGATTCCGTGAGCGCCCCTGACGCTTTTTGCTGCCATGATTGAAACGGTTTTAACACCGATCCCTGCGCGCCGCATAATATCTACAGGCTCAATTGCTTCAATCTCTTCAAAGCCGTCTGCTAAAATAACATATACCATTTTCATTTTTCCTTTCGTAAATAAATATTAAAGAACAGCGGTAAAAGCTATCCTGTTACCGTTTTTTGAAACCGTGATTTTTCCCTTGTGTGCTTCAACAATCGTTTTCGCAACCGAAAGTCCTATACCGTATCCGCCGCTTGAGCGTGCGCGGGAATTGTCCGAACGGTAAAAACGTTCAAAGAACCGGTTAGGATCTACACTGTCATCAACGTCTGTGTCGTTTTCGACAATAAGCTTTGCCGTTTTGGCGGTGCCTATTCCCATGCGTGACAGAGAAACATATATATCTCCGTTATCAACCGCATACTTTATCGCATTATCGATAAGAATGGATACAAGTGTGCTTAAGGACTGCGCGTTTCCCTTGTAGTCTATGCCGGGGGATATATCCGTATGCAGTTTATGTCCCTTCTGCTCCGCCATTGTTCTGAAGGATTCGGTGATTTCACTGACGGATGCGCTGAGCGAAAACTGAATATGCTCCGTTTCCGCGGACAACTCAGTGCTTTTTGAAAGCTGCAGAAGTCCCTTTACAAGTCCATCGAGACGGGTTGTCTGGTTCTGGATGCTGTCAAGCCACTCATTTTTGCCGTAGCATACCTCAAGCACCTCCGCATTGGTACGGATTATTGCAAGAGGTGTTTTCAGCTCATGTCCGGCATCGGTGATAAACTGCTTCTGCTTTTCCTGGTTTTTGACAAACGGTGAAATAATCTTTTCCGATACCAGGACCATAATGAGGAAAATACAGCCCAGCCCCACAACAGACGTAATTATTGATACCATAACCAGCTGAGCCGTTGTTTCATGATCCTGCGAGCAGTCGAGAAAGGCAAACATTCTGCCCTCCGGTGCGCCGCTTATAAGATAACGGTATCTGCCTATATTGCCGCGCGAGCCGTCCGGACGGTGGTTTAAAATTCTGCACAGTCTTTCGATGTCGCCCTTGCCGACCGCGGCTATGTTGCTTGTTTTTGCATCAACGATATTGCCGTCCTCGTTGACCTTTATAACAAAATAGCGTGTCTGAAACGGGGTTTCGATACTCACCGTAAAATTAAGCTTTCCCTCAAGCTCTTCGGTGTTATTGGGTATTGTGCCGTTGTATTCGCTGATGAGGTCAAGCATACGATCCTCACGGTTCTGTATTCGTATAAAATTTGTTACGTTGATTGCGGCGGATATAACAAAAATAACCGCCGTAATAGAGATCATTGTCAGTACGACTATTCGTACACGGAGTGTTTTTAACATATCAACCGCCCTCCCTAAGCGTATCATTTCTGTTTAAGCATATACATACCGGCTTCGGTTTCCTCAATTGCAAGGTTTGCGCCGATTGCATTAAGCTTGGTTCTCAGATATGATATGTACAGAAATACCACGCCCTCCCGGGAGGCTTCATCATCGTCAAAGACCTTATCAAGGAACTGCTGCTCACTCACCGGCGAGTTCATCCGCGCGATAAGCAGATCAAGCATCCTGCATTCGCGCCCGGCAAGGCGGAAGGATGCCGAATCCGTTTTTATTTCAAGACTGTCCTTATTAAGTGTTATATTTCCGCAGGTGACGGTCTCATTTTTTGAGTCCGCGGAGCGGCGGATAAGAGCGCGCAGGCGCGCAAGAAGCTCTCCGGTGTTAAAGGGCTTTGTGAGATAATCGTCAGCCCCGGCGTCAAGCCCCGTTATTTTGTCGGAAAATTCCGATTTTGCGGTGAGCAGAATAACAGGGGTGTCTATGTTTTTTTCTCTCAGCGCCTTTACAGCGTCAATGCCGCTCATTTTCGGCATCATGACATCGAATATAAGAGCGTCATAGCTGTTATTATATGCCGCTTCGTATGCGGCGGCGCCGTCATAAACGCAGTCGACCTCATATTTATTGAACTTAAGGATCGCACTAAGCGCGTTAGCCAGTTCCTTTTCATCATCTGCAAGAAGAAGCTTCATCATTAGTTACCTCCGTTCGGTTTTTCGTTTTTTATCTCGTTAATCATGTCCCGTATGGTAAGAAAATTCATCTCCACCGATGCAACCTCGTCGGCGCAGCGCCTGAGCTCGGAGGCGATAATATGCTGATTGGGGACATCGTGCTTGTACCTTATCTGATGCTCAAGGCTTGCCCAGAAGTCCATCGAAAGCGTCCGTATCTGTATTTCGGCGGGAACGCGGTGGCATTCCTCTCCGATATATATCGGAAGCTCCACGATCATATGGTAGCTGCGGTAGCCGCTCGGCTTTGGGTTTTTTATGTAATCCTTGACCTCAAGCACCTTTATATCCTGCTGCGCGGAAAGGATTTTTGCAACCTCATATACGTCGTCGACATATGTGCAGATTACCCTTGCGCCCGCGGCATCCATAACATTTCCGGGAATGTTTTCCGCCATCGGAACAAGTCCCTTTGACCGCAGCTTTTCAACCATGCTTGCCGGGGATTTGATTCTCGTTTTCACATTCTCGATCGGATCGCGCTCATTGTTGAGCGTTTTGAATTTCTTTATTATATTAAGACGGGAAACTATCTCGATAAGCACGCTGTCGTAAAGCAGCTGTGACTCACCGTAGAATCCGCGTATATCAACTGTTTCTTCCATTCCTGAAATACCTTTCTGTATAATAATAATGTCATTATATCATAGATTTGCCGAAAAGTCATTAACAAATTGAAAATTTATATAAAATATTTACAAATTTTTTTACGGTCATATCTTTAACAGATATTTGAAAATATAACCTGTTATTTGGAATTGACAAGAACTGACGTATGTGATATAATAACTGCGTAAAATAAACCGCGGTGCAGGGGAGAGCGGATTGCGCACTGTACTGTATTGTTATAGAATTTTAACGTATTATGCAACACTGTTACATTTAGTTTACGATAATATGATAAATTTGTATTTTTTGTTTAAAATTCTTATAAAGTGTTGACCTTTTTGAAAATTTAGGTTAAAATAGTGAGGTGACATATTAATGCGGATCATTTCGGGAAGCCGCAGAGGTCATAAGCTTCTGGAATTTGAGGGACGGGATGTCCGACCGACAACAGACAGAGTAAAGGAATCAATTTTCAACCTTATACAGGATTATATATCCGGCGCTGAGGTTCTGGATATGTTTGCCGGCAGCGGTGCGCTGTCGTTTGAGGCTCTGTCAAGAGGGGCGTCTTACGCGGTGCTTCTGGATAATGACAGCCGTTCGGTTGAGCTTATAAAGAGGAATGCTTCGGAGCTGAGGTTTGACTCCGGATGCACGGTGATACAGAATTCATGCTTTGATTATGTAAAGCGGTGCGGGAGGAAATTTGACATAATATTTCTCGATCCGCCGTATAATAAGGGCTATATTGAACCGGTGCTTGCGTCAATTGTCGAAAACGACGTCCTCAGCGATGACGGGATTATTGTTCTTGAAAGCGATAACACCGATTTCAGAAGTGACATTGAAGGGCTTGATATTTACAGACAGAAGAAATACGGAAGAACCTTCATAACAATTTACAAAAAGATGCAAAGCGGGATATGACGTATATGAGAATTGCAGTTTATCCGGGCAGCTTCGACCCGATCACCAACGGGCATCTTGATATTATCGAGCGCGCAAGCAGGGTGTTTGACAAAGTGATTGTCGGAGTTCTCCGAAACAAGAATAAAAGTCCTGAATTTACGGCAGAGCAGAGAGTTGGGCTTATAAAGAAGGTAACGGCTCATCTTGAAAATGTCGAAACGGAAAGCTTTGACGGACTGCTGGTGGATTTTGCAAGGGCTCACGGCGCTAAGGTGATAGTCAAGGGACTCAGGACTGTAAATGATTTTGAATACGAGTTTCAGATGGCGCTTCTCAACCGTGCGCTTGATAATGAATGTGAGACTATGTTTATGATGACGGATTCGAAGTATTCGTATATCAGCTCCAGCATGATCAAAGAGCTTGCGGGATATAAGGGTAATTTAGAGGGACTTGTTCCTTCGGAAATAATACAATATATAAAAGACAAATACGAGCAGTGATGCTTGGGAAAATAAAATTTGAAAGGATGTACAAACATGGACATGGATATGGATATAATGGAAATCATCGACATGATGGAGGATACCATTAATAAGGCATCAACAGTACCGCTCACAGGAAAAATCATGTTGGATAAGGACGAGCTTCTTGATTATATACAGGAAATGAGGCTTGTTTATCCTGAACAGCTCAAGGAATCAAAGTGGGTTAAGACTGAAAGACAGAGGATTCTTGAGGAGGCTCAGGAGCGCGCCGACCAGATAAAGAAATCAGCCGAGGAAATGCAGGAGCAGCTTATTGACGAGCATGAGATCACAAGACAGGCTTACGAAAAGGCTGACGCTATCAGAGATATGTCAGAAAGAGATGCGAGAGAAACAAAGCAGGATGTTGAAACATATGTTGACGATATGCTTGCAGATGTTGAACACAGACTCGATCTTCTTCTCAGAAAGGTTCGCGAGGACAGAGAAGAACATATGAACAGCTGATAGTTTAAAAGTTTAAAAGAGTTTTTGATTGGAGCTGGATAACATATGTTCAGCTCTGTTTGCCTATATACACACTTAGGAGGAATGGATTATGTTATCAGATATTGAAATCGCTCAGGGGGCGGAGATGTATCATATCAGAGATATTGCCCGCAAGGCAGGAATCCCGGAGGAGGATCTCGAATACTACGGTAAATACAAGGCGAAAATTTCCGCGGAGGCTATAAGGGAGGCAGAGAAGAAGGAGGACGGAAAGCTGATTCTTGTAACAGCGATAAACCCAACACCTGCGGGTGAGGGAAAGACAACCGTTACCATAGGTCTCGGAGATGCAATGTCACGGCTTGGGAAAAAGACCTTTATCGCACTGCGCGAGCCGTCCTTGGGACCTGTATTCGGAGTTAAAGGCGGCGCTGCGGGCGGCGGCTATGCCCAGGTTGTGCCGATGGAGGACATCAATCTTCATTTTACCGGCGATATGCACGCAATTACGGCGGCAAACAATCTTCTTGCCGCAATGATAGACAACCATATCCAGAAGGGAAATCTTCTTGATATTGACGTTACAAACATAGTATGGAAGCGCTGTCTGGATATGAATGACAGAGCGCTCAGAAATATAGTAATAGGCATGGGCGGCAAGATTAACGGTATTCCGCGCCAGGACAGCTTTATGATAACGGTTGCCTCGGAGGTTATGGCCGTACTCTGTCTTGCAAACAATATTGATGACTTAAAGGAAAGACTGGGTGAGATAATCGTTGCCTACACAAGAGACGGTGAACCGGTATACGCAAAGCAGCTCAATGCCCACGGTGCAATGGCGGCGCTTTTAAAGGATGCAATAAAGCCGAATATAGTTCAGACGCTTGAGCATACGCCGTGCTTCATCCATGGCGGACCGTTCGCAAACATTGCCCACGGCTGCAACAGCGTTCAGGCTACAAAGCTTGCGGTTAAGCTGGGTGATTACGCGATAACAGAGGCGGGCTTCGGAGCCGATCTCGGAGCGGAGAAGTTTATGGATATAAAGTGCCGTATGTCGGGACTGCGCCCGTCGGCGGTTGTAATCGTTGCAACGGTAAAGGCGCTTAAATACAACGGCGGCGTTGCAAAGGACGAGCTTAAGGAAGAAAATCTTGACGCTCTTAACAGAGGTATAGTAAACCTCGGAAAGCACATTGAGAATATGCAGAGCTTCGGCACTCCGGTAGTTGTTGCGGTAAACCGTTTTGCGACCGACACCGATGCGGAGCTTCAGGCAGTTATAGACAAGTGCGCCGAATACGGTGTTGACTGCGCTTTATGCGAGGTTTTCGCAAAGGGCGGCGAAGGCGGAACGGAGCTTGCCAAATATGTGCTTGACGCAATAGATAAGCAGGAGGCAGAATATCATCCGGTATACGATATTGAGGACACAATTGAAAACAAGCTGAATGCAATTGTAACGAAGATATACGGCGGAAGCGGTGTTGTATTCTCAAACAAGGCAAAGAAGGCGATAAAGCGCCTCGAAGAGCTGGGGCTTGACAAAAAGCCGGTATGCGTGGCAAAGACTCAGTATTCTCTTTCGGACAACCCCAAGCTTTTGGGACGCCCGGAGGGCTTTACCGTTGAAATCAAGACAATCCGTATTTCAAACGGTGCCGGCTTTATCGTTGCGGAGGCGGGCGATATTATGACAATGCCGGGACTTCCCAAGACGCCTGCGGCGGAAAAGATAGATATTGACGAAAACAGCGTAATTTCGGGATTATTCTGATATGAAAGTGTATGAATCATATTGCTGCGCTGATACCGCGGCAATAGCCGCTGAATTTGCCGCCGGGCTTGAGGGCGGAGAATTTGTGGCTATGTACGGTGACCTCGGAGCGGGAAAGACCGCGTTTGTTCAGGGACTGGCAAAGGCTCTGGGGATTACGCAGCATGTTACAAGCCCCACCTTTACAATAGTGAACGAATATGAGGGCAGATTGCCGCTGTATCACTTTGACGTATATCGGATAGCCGATCCGGAGGAAATGTATGAGATAGGCTATGAGGATTATCTTGATGCCGGCGGCGTGTGCATTGTGGAGTGGTCGGAGCTTATAGAGGAACTGTTTCCGAAGGAGTATATAAAAATCACCATAGACAAGGACGACGATAAGGGCTTTGACTACAGACGTATAATAATAGAGAGGGTGTGCGGATGAAAATACTTGCAGTAGATACATCGGCCTTTCCGGCATCGGCGGCGGTAACGGACGGGGAGTATATTCTCGGAGAGTATGTTATAAGAAATCAGAGAAAGCATTCTCAGAACATAATGCCTATGGTGGACAGTCTGCTTGACGGCTTAGGCATGGATATATCGGAAATCGACGTGTTCGCCGTAACTGTGGGTCCCGGCTCATTTACGGGGCTCAGAATAGGAATTTCAACGGTACGCGCATTTGCCCAGGCGATGGGTAAGCCTGTTGTAGGAATTTCAACCCTTGAAGCGCTGGCATATAACTTTGCAGGGGCTTGTGTTACGGTAGTTCCGATGCTTGACGCAAGACGTGACGAGGTTTTTACAGCCGCATATAACGGAGGAGAGACGATTCTCAAGCCGTGCGTGATGACGGTCGGCGAGGCTGCGGAGCTTTTTGCCGACAGCGGCGCAATTTACACCGGCGACGGCGCAGTAAAGCACAGAGAGGAGATTCTTGCCGCAGATCCGACAGCGGTAATTGCGTCGCCCAATCTTTGTGAGGTTCGTGCATCTGCCGCGGCGGCTGCCGCATATAAAAAGGCGGAAAACGGCGAAGGCGTTAATTACAATGAAATACAGCCTGTATATTTGAGAAAATCACAGGCAGAAAGAGAATATGACAACAAGACGAAAGGAAATGACAACAAATGATAGCAATAGGATGTGACCACGGCGGTTATGAGCTTAAGGAGCATATAAAAAAGCATCTTGACGAGATCGGTGCGGAATACAAGGATTACGGAGTGTACAGCGAGGAAAGCGTTGATTATCCGGACTGCGCAAGACCTGTATGCGAGGCGGTTCTGGACGGCTCTGCGGAGAAGGGGATACTTGTATGCGGAACGGGCATAGGAATTTCAATTGCGGCCAATAAGTTCAAGGGTATACGCGCCGCGCACTGTACGGATGTATACAGCGCTTCGATGGCAAAGCAGCACAATAATGCCAACATTATATGTCTGGGCGGACGTATAACCGGCAGAGAGCTTGCATTTATGATTATTGACGCATGGAACAATGCCGAATTTCAGGGCGGACGACACGCGGCAAGAGTTGCAAAGATACATGAGATAGAGGAATAAGATTTATCGGGAAAGCGGGGTGCTGCTCCTGAAGGGGAAGGCACATCGCTTTTTCTTTGAGTAAAAATATACATATTTAACGGAGTTGTCGGAAATGAATAAACAAAAAATGAAAGGGAACTTTTTGCTGCTTATAACGGCATTCGTATGGGGTGTTTCGTTTATTTCCCAAAGCAAGGGTGTTGAAACGATTTCCCCCTGCGCATTTAACGGGATCAGGAGCGTACTGGGAGGACTTGTGCTGCTTCCGGTAATAGCGGTTACGGATATTATCAGGAAAAGAAAGGGCATTGAGGTTCAGAAGCTTAATAAAAAGCTTGTCGCAGGCGGAATTATATGCGGAGCTCTGCTGTGCGCGGCATCTACCGTGCAGACCGCCGGGATGGTTTATACAAGTCCGGGCAAGGCGGGCTTTATCACTGCTCTTTATATGATTATTGTACCTATAATAGGATTATTAACGGGAAAAAGGCCGAGGCCTGCTATTCTTTTGGCAGTGCTTATTGCAACTGCGGGGCTGTACCTCATGTGCATAGATTCAAAACTTACGATAAATAAGGGTGACGTGATGGTTCTTGTATGCGCCTTCCTATTTGCCGGGCATATTCTCGCAATTGATTATTTTTCGCCCAGAGTTGACGGGGTAAAGCTGGCATGCTTGCAGTTTTTTGTCTGCGGAATAATAAATCTTATCTGGGTATTGCTGTTTGAAAATCCGCAGCTTGAACCCATTCTCGGATGCAGCATTGCCATAGGATATTCGGGAATAATGTCCTGCGGTGTTGCGTATACTCTGCAGATAGTGGGACAGAAATATACCGATCCCACATCGGCATCTATCTTAATGAGCCTGGAGTCGGTGTTTGCCGTGCTTGCGACGGTGGTGCTGGTCGCCTGCGGCTGGGAGCTGACGGGAGGAGCGCTGACGGCGAGGGAAATCACGGGCTGTGTTCTCATGTTTGCAGCCATTATTTTGGTACAACTGCCGGAAACAAATGACAAAAAGTAAAAAATGTCTTTACAGCTTGACGAAAGTATGTTATTATTAAATTGATTCAAAAGAAAAACATATATGGAGGTACTATAATGAAAACTCGGGGTAAAAAAAATGTGATGTTCCTATTGGCTGCGGTAACGGTCATGTGCCTTATTCCGGCTGCGGCGTTTGCCGCAGGTGAGGAGGGCGCGGAAACGGTAAGCAGGTTTTACGCTTCCTTCTGGGCGCTTGTTCCGCCGCTGGTGGCGATCGGGCTTGCGCTCATAACAAAAGAGGTTTACTCGTCGCTGTTCGTAGGAATAATACTGGGCGGACTGTTCTCAGCAAACTGGCATCCGGTAGGTGCTCTTGACAATATTCTCAACGAGGGAATAATATCGGCGGTATCGGGAACTGCGGGCATTTTTGTGTTTCTTGTTATTCTGGGTGCGATAGTCGCTCTTGTAAACAAGGCGGGCGGCTCTGCGGCGTTCGGACGCTGGGCGGAGGTGCATATAAAAAGCCGTGTGGGCGCGATGCTTGCCACGTTCATGCTGGGGGTCCTGATTTTTATTGACGATTATTTCAACTGCCTGACGGTCGGCAGCGTTATGCTTCCGGTTACCGACAGACATAAAATTTCAAGAGCAAAGCTTGCGTTTCTGATTGACGCCACTGCTGCGCCGATCTGTATGATAGCTCCTGTTTCGTCGTGGGCTGCTGCGGTTTCGGAGTTTACAAAGGGAACGGGTTATTCGGGAATAGAGCTTTTTGTGCGCGCCATTCCGTATAATTTTTATTCGCTCCTGATGATAACATTTATTATCGCGATAACGCTTATGAAATTTGACTACGGTCCGATGAAGCTGCATGAGTTTAACGCAATGAACAAGGGAGATTTGTTTACGAGCGGCAACGATGATATTGCGGAAACGGACGTCGAGCTTCCGAATCCCAAGGGACGTGTGCTTGATCTTATCCTTCCGGTATTAATGCTTGTGGTTTTCTGTGTTATAGGTCTGATTTATGTGGGAGGATTCTTCTCCGGCGCTGACTTTATTACAGCCTTCGGAGATACCGACGCGACTGTCGGACTTCCGTGGGGAGCTATTATTGCGTTCGTACTCTCGATAATATATCTTATGGCGAGAAGAGTAGTGACCTTTAAGGAGGCAATGTCGTGTATTCCGAAGGGATTTGTGGCAATGGTTCCGGCGATACTCATTCTCACCTTTGCGACGGCGCTGAAGAACATGACAGGTCTTCTGGGAGCGGCAGAGTTTGTGAAGACGGTAATGGATTCCGCCGCGGCAGGACTTGCAAATTTCCTGCCGGCAATAATTTTCCTTGTGGCATGCCTGCTTGCTTTCTCAACGGGTACGTCGTGGGGAACCTTCGGTATCCTTATTCCTATAGTAACCGCAATTTTTGATCCTACAAGCGATTTTCTGATCATCGGAGTATCGGCGTGTCTTGCGGGAGCTATCTGCGGCGACCACTGTTCGCCTATCTCCGATACTACAATTATGTCATCGGCAGGCAGCCGTTCAAACCATGTGAACCATGTTTCGACGCAGCTTCCGTATGCGATAACGGTAGCGCTTGTTTCGTTTGTTGTATATCTGCTTTCGGCATTTGTGCAGAACGAGTTTGTGCTGCTTCCGGTAGGAATTGCCGTTCTTCTTGCGGTGCTGTTTGTGATAAGACATATAACCAACGGCAGGACAGCGTAAGGCTTATAATGATTACAACACGGGAGAAAAGATAAAATGATATATTTGGATAATGCCGCAACCACAAAGCCATGCAGGGAGGCGGCGGAGGCGATGCTTGAGGCGGCGGAGGAGTTCGGGAATCCGTCCTCTCTGCACGGTCTCGGACTGCGTTCGGAAAAGCTTATAACCGCCGCAAAGGAGAAGCTTGCAAAAAAACTGGGCGGCGACAGGAAAAATATATATTTCACATCCGGCGGGACGGAGGCGAATAATCTTGCCCTGTTCGGCACAGCATATGCAAAGCAAAAGCTGGGCAGAAGAATCATCACCTCCGAAATCGAGCATCCTTCGGTGCTGGAGGCTGCGCGCAAGCTTGAACGAGAGGGCTTTGACGTTGTGTTTGCCGACGTTGACCGTGACGGCAGAGTGAATGTCGGACAGATAAAGGAAAAGCTTACGGAGGATACAATTCTTGTAAGTATAATGCATGTCAATAACGAAACGGGAGTAATACAGCCGGTAGAGGAGATTGCAAAAGCGGCTCATGCCTTATCGCCGAAATGCGCGGTGCATACCGACTGTGTTCAGTCCTTCGGAAAAATTCCGGTCAATATAAACAGGCTGGGTGTTGATATGGTATCCGTAAGCGCCCATAAGATTCACGGCTTCAAGGGCTGCGGAGCGCTTTATGTAAATAACACGCGCCTGACTCCCGTTCTGTACGGCGGCGAGCAGCAGAACGAGCTAAGGCCCGGCACGGAGAATGTGGGCGGAATACTCGCATTCGGCGCCGCGGCAGAACGATGCGGCTGTGATGCCGCACAGATGCGGCACAAGAGAAGCCTTATGGCGGAGCTGCTTAAAGAAAAGCTTGACGATATAGAGATAAACGGCTCTGACGAGTTTAATTCGGGAAGTGTTCTTAACGTGTCGTTTCCGGGCATTAAAGCGGAAATACTGCTTCATTCTCTGGAGCGGCATGAAATATACCTTTCAACCGGCTCCGCATGCTCAAGTCATAAGCCGCAGCCGAGCCATGTCCTTAGCGCAATGGGCGTAACGCCGCGGTCGATAGCGGGCGCGGTGCGGATAAGCTTCAGTGAATTTACAACCGACGAGGAGCTGATAACCGCCGCAGAGAGGATAGCCGAGGAAGTAAAAACAATCAGAAGATATATGTAAGGTTATAAATTACAGAAATTGATATATAATAGGAGTAGTATACAGTGAAAGAAACAATATTGGCAAAATACGGTGAAATAATCTTAAAGGGCGGCAATCGTCCGAGGTTTGAGTGGATGCTCATCGACAACATAAAGAGCGCGCTTAAAAACGTGAGCAAATGCCGCGTTACGATAAGGCAGGCCACAATTTATGTTGACGGCTTTGATGAGGACAAGATAGACCTGATTGTGGAGAGAATGTCGCTCATCTTCGGCATAACCTCAGTGACAAAGGCGGCTGTCTGCGAAAAGGAGCTGCCGGTGATTTTCCGGACCGCAAAGGAGTATTTAAAGGACGACCTGAGCGCACCGTGCCGCTTTAAGGTTGAGGCAAAGAGGGCGGATAAGACGTTTGCGATGAATTCCACGGAGCTTTCAATCGCTCTTGGCGGTGAGCTTGACGACGCATTCCCGGAGATTGTATGTGACGTACATAATCCGGAAAAGACGGTTAAGTGCGAAATTCGCGAAAACGGCGCGTACATCTATATACTGCAGAACAGAACCGAGGGACAGGGCGGAATGCCCATAGGCTCAGGCTCAAAGGCAACGCTACTGCTTTCGGGCGGTATCGACAGTCCTGTTGCGGGTCATATGATTTCAAAGAGGGGCGTTACGATTGACGCGGTAAATTTCTTCTCATTTCCGTACACCTCCGACAGGGCAAAGGAAAAGGTAATAGAGCTTGCAAAGATTCTTGCGCGCTACACATCGAAGCTGAACCTGTATATTGTTCCTTTCACGAAGATACAGCTTGAGATAAGGGACAATTGTCCGGAGGAATACATGACGCTTATAATGCGCCGGTTTATGATGAGAATATCGGAAAAGCTTGCAAGGAAGAATCATTCAAAGGCACTGATAACGGGTGAGAGCGTGGGGCAGGTGGCGAGCCAGACACTGGCGGCGCTTGACGTTACCAATGCGGTAATTGATATGCCGGTTCTGCAGCCGCTTATCGGAATGGATAAAATAGAGGTAATTCACCGTGCGGAGGAGATCGGCACATATGACACCTCAATCCTTCCTTATGAGGACTGCTGTACCGTGTTCACGCCTAAGCATCCGAAGGTGAACCCGAAGCGCAGCGATGTGGAGAGAGTGGAAAGTGTTCTTGACACAGCCGCGCTTGAGGAAGAGGCGCTTGCGGGTGTTGAGCTTATTGAGGTATATCCGGACTGACGGAATGGAGGATTAACGTGAGAGCGGAAATGAACGGAATAAACGAGGAGCTTGTAAGACTTCTGCAGTCAAGGAAGCTTTGCATATCCTCGGCGGAGAGCTGTACGGGAGGACTTTTCTCCGCGCTTATAACGGATGTGTCGGGCGCGTCGGAGGTATTTAAGGAAACGATTGTGACATATTCAAACGAGGCAAAGATGCGCGAGCTTGGTGTGAGCGGCTCAACTCTTGCGCGCTACGGAGCCGTGTCGCATGATGTGGCATATCAGATGGCGCGGGGGATATGCGCCCATACCGGAGCGGATATAGGAGTGGGCATAACAGGACTTGCAGGGCCTACGGGAGGAACAACGAAGAAGCCTGTGGGAACAGTGTTTATAGGACTTAATATACGGGGCGTTATTCATGTATATCATCTTCTTATAAACGGTATGCGCGATCAGATACGCGAGGAAACCTGCCGCTTCATATTTGAGAAGCTTCTGGAGCTTATACCGTAAATGTTGCTGTTCAGATGAATATTAACCCATAAATGGCACACAAAATAAAAAATTTCCGTAAAACTATTGACAAATGAAAAAGTATACTGTATAATAACGGTATAAAAACAAACAAATGTTCGCTTTTTCAGAACGGCGAAGGAGGATAACAGAAATGGCAAAAGCTGATAAGAATACAAAGCCGTCAGTAGGGCGTCTTGAAAACGAGGAAAAGAAGAAGGCGCTTGATGCGGTTTTTAAGGTTATAGAGAAGGAATACGGAACAGGCTCGATAATGAAGCTGGGAGATACTCACGTTTCAAGCGTGGATTCAATTCCGACAGGCTCATTGATGCTTGATATGGCGCTTGGTGTAGGCGGTATGCCAAGAGGCAGAATTATAGAAATATACGGCCCCGAATCGTCGGGTAAAACAACGGTTGCGCTCCATGTGGTTGCAGAGGCTCAGAAGATGGGCGGAGAAGCGGCGTTTATAGATGCCGAGCATGCTCTGGATCCGGTATATGCCGAAAAGCTGGGAGTGGATATTGATAATCTCATAGTCGCCCAGCCCGATCCGGGCGAGCAGGCTCTTGATATATGCGAGGCGCTTGTGCGTTCGGGCGCGCTTGACGTAATCGTAATCGACTCTGTTGCCGCGCTTGTGCCTAAGGCTGAAATCGAGGGCGAGATGGGTGACGTGCACGTAGGACTTTTAGCGCGTCTTATGTCGCAGGCGCTCAGAAAGCTTACCGCGATAATCGCAAAGTCCGGTACGGTTGTTATTTTCATTAACCAGATACGCGAAAAGGTCGGCGTTATGTACGGCAACCCCGAAACAACACCGGGCGGAAGAGCGCTGAAGTTCTTCTCGTCGGTGCGGCTTGACGTGCGCCGTCAGGAGCAGCTTAAGAACGGCGGAGAGGTTATAGGAAATCACACAAGAGTCAAGGTGGTAAAGAATAAGGTTGCGCCTCCGTTCAGAGAAGCGGAATTTGATATTATTTACGGCGAGGGTATTTCAAGCGAGGGTAATATTCTTGACATGGCCGTCGAGCTTGACGTTATAAAAAAGAGCGGCGCATGGTTCAGCTATGACGGCGCCAAAATCGGTCAGGGCAGAGAAAATACAAGAAAATACCTCAAGGATAATCCGGAATTCTGTAAGATGATAGAGCAGCAGGTGAGGGGTAAAATGAATCCCGACAGAGAAAGAGTAGTTGTCGAGGTTTCCGAAAACGGGACAAATGATGCCAATGATGTCAATATTTTTGAAGAAAAAAATATGAACGAAATTACCGATAATATCGAGTAAGATTTCGTTAAAACAGATGAAAATTTCATGAAATAGAAAAAAATTATTGACGAAAACGGAAATTTAGGGTATTCTATTACTGTAAATAAATTATAGCTTAGGGGGCATTATTATGGTTTCCAGTGAGGTAACAGTTAATAATTCAGTAGGACTTCATGCAAGACCGGCAACGTTCTTTATTCAGCGTGCAAATTCGTTCAAGTCAAGCGTATGGGTTGAGAAGGATGACCGTCGTGTAAATGCAAAGAGTCTGCTCGGCGTTTTGTCGCTCGGTATCGTTAAGGGTACAAGCATTGCAATAGTAGCGGACGGTATTGATGAGGATGAAGCGGTAAAGACGCTTGTTGGTGTTATTGAATCGAATTTCAAAGAATAATTACCGTTTATTTCTTATGAGAATCAGAAGCAGTTGATGTGCATAGGCTATATAGCTTTCATTAAGTACCCTGTATTTTAATCGTACTGAATGCAAGCGGTTAAGACCTCTTTTGACTAACTTTTCTTCATTATATTGACTATAGAAAACTTAGTCAAAAGCATATATACTGTTTCGTGAAAATAACTCTGCGGCAGAGGCCATGCAGAGTTATTTTTGATTAAGCTGTTTGAGACGATATGATGTAAGGGTGAGTATATGTTTGATTTTGAGGACGAAATTGCAAAGCTTCCGGAGCAGCCGGGAGTATATCTCATGCATGATGAGGACGGCACGGTGATATATGTAGGCAAGGCGAAGGTTCTTAAAAACAGGGTTACGCAGTATTTCAGAAAAAATTCAAATCATACTCCGAAGGTTCTGGCGATGGTCAGACGCGTGGCGTATTTTGAGTACATTATAACCGATTCCGAGCGCGAGGCGCTTGTTTTGGAATGCAATCTGATAAAGAAGTACAGACCGCATTATAATATTCTGTTAAAGGACGATAAGCAGTATCCTTATATCAAGGTATCGATAAACGAGCCGTATCCGCGCGTGTTTATGGTGCACAGAATGAGCAATGACGGGGCGAAATATTACGGGCCGTACATGGGCAGGGGGACAATAAAAAACACTCTTGATATAATTCAGAAGCTTTTTAAGCCTCCCACCTGTGCAAGAAAATTTCCGGGGGATATAAAAAAGGGCAGACCGTGCCTTAATTATCACATAAACACCTGCTTTGCCCCATGCACGGGACAGATAACGAAAGAGGAGTACAGAAAGGTGTTTTTTGAGATATGCCGTTTTCTTGAGGGAAAGCACGGAGATCTCATAAATGAGCTTACAAATGAAATGTATGAGGCATCGGCGGCAATGCAGTATGAGCGTGCGGCGGCGTGCCGGGATAAAATCAAATCCATTAAAGAGGTAATGGACAAACAGAAAATCACAAGCACGTCAAAGCATGATGATGCGGACGTCATAGCTGCCGCCGCCGACGGAGAGCTTGCATATATTGAAGTGTTTTTTATACGGGGAGGCCGCGTTATAGGCAGAGAACACTACAGAATTGAGCATACCGCAGGTGCGGGCAGCGAGGACATGATAACCGATTTTATAAAGCAGTTCTATGCGGACTGTGATTTCATCCCCGACGAAATCATCACCGAGTCCGAGCCTCATGATGCGGAGCTTATTTCGCAATGGCTGCGTGAGCTTAAGGGCAGAAAAGTGCGCATTACCGTGCCTAAGCGCGGAGATAAGGCAAAGCTTGTCTCGATGGTCAGGATGAATGCGGAGAAGGCGGTGTCAAATCATAAGCTGCGTCTTTTAAAGGAGAAGGAAAAGAGCGGTGTTCTGGAGTCGATGCGCGAGCTTCTGGGGCTTGATAAAATACCGAACAGAATAGAGGCGTATGATATTTCAAATATCATGGGCGCGGATAATGTTGCGGCTATGGCTGTATTTGAATACGGCAGACCCGCAAAGCGCAGATACCGCCGGTTTAAGGTGCAGACGGTCGAGGGTGCGGATGACTACGCTTCAATGCGCGAGGTTATCTACCGGCGCTTCCGTCACGGCATGGAGGAGGAGGCGAGGATTGAAGCGGGAGAATTAAACGTGCGGGACGCAAGATTTTTGCCTTATCCCGATCTCATTCTTCTCGACGGCGGCAAGGGGCATCTTAATGCCGTATCAGAGCTTATGGAAATGATGGATAACGACACTCCGCTGTTCGGCATGGTAAAGAACGATCGTCACCGCACAAGAGGTCTTGTGGGCAGGAACGGAGAGGTAGAAATAAGTCCGTCAAGTCCGGTGTTTAAATTAATAACCCATATTCAGGACGAGGTACACGATGCGGCAATCTCGTATTTCAGAAAGCTGCACGAGAAAATTGACTCGGAGCTGAATAAAATTCCGGGTATCGGTGAAAAAAGACGCATTGCCCTATTGACTAAGTACGGAAATATTGATAAAATAAAAGAAGCGGAAGTTGAGGACCTTGCCGACACCGATTCAATGGATATGAAATCGGCGGAGGCGGTATATTATTATTTCAGAGGGAAAAAGAATGTTTAAGCTTAATCATAAAGGCGCTGTAGCTTATTATACAATCTCATCTTTTGAGGAAACAGGGCTTGTAAACCATTGCATCTCCACGCGTGAGGGGGGTGTCAGCGGGGGCTGCTACAGCAGTATGAATCTGCGCTTTAACTGTGATGATGCCAAGGAGAACGTACTGGAGAACTTCAGGAGGATTGCGGACGCGGCAGGTATGGAAAGCGACAGGCTTGTGCTGCCAAAGCAGGTTCATGAGGATAATATTCATACGATAGAGGACAGCGATATCGGAAACGGTATTGTGTTTGAAAATAAATTTGTAAGCGCGGACGGGCTTATAACCGATAAGAAGGGAGCGGGACTTGTAACTCTCTATGCCGATTGTGTGCCGCTTATGTTTCTGGATCGGAGAAGGGCGGTAATAGCGACCTCTCATTCGGGCTGGAAGGGTACGGTAAAGTGTATCGGAGCAAAGACAGTAAGGAAAATGATGAGTGATTACGGCTCGCGTCCGGAGGATATTTTGTGCGCGATAGGTCCGTCGATACAGGTTGACCACTTTGAGGTGGGCGATGATGTGGCACAGATTTTTATTGATAAATTCGGCTCTGACACCGCGGTCAGGTACGGAGACAGATACCATGTCGATATGCAGCGCGCAATAATTAAGCAGCTCACGGGAGCCGGGATCCCGGCGGAGAATATAGACAACTGCGGAATCTGTACCTATTGCAAAAGCGAGCTGCTGTTCTCACACAGGAAAACAAACGGACGCCGCGGGAATTTCGGAGCGTTCATTGAGCTTAGGAGCGATATTAAATGATAAAGAATAAAGCAGCGAGAATCATTTCCGTTCTCATTGTCCTGTCGCTTGCGGCGGGGCTTTGCTCCTGTGCCGCCGCCGACTATATCAGCAGCGCGGTCGGCAGACTGACCTCATCGGCGGATGAAAAGCCGAATGAGGACGGAGAGAGCGCGGAAGATGATACCGCAAGAGAGATTTCAAATGATATAACGGTAGGAATAATAGATTATGACACCTTTAACCCCCTGTGGACTGCGTCGCAGACGGTAAAGGATGTGTGCGGTTTTATTTATGAGCCGCTGTTCGGGATAGATTCAACAATGAGAACCATGGGCGTGCTTGCCGAAAGCTACATTATAGGCGCAGACGGCGCAAGCCTCATAATAAAGCTGAAGCAGGGTGTTCTGTGGCATGACGGGACGGAGCTGTGCGCGGATGATGTAATCTATACGGTAAATACCATAAGGGAAGGCAATACGCGCTATACGTCCTTTACGGAGCCGATAACGGGGATATGGAAAGAGGATAATTATACGGTGTGCGTTTCGTTTTCGCGTTCGGTGCCGGACTCGGTATCGCTTTTTATCTTTCCGATAGTAAAAAACAAATCGCTCTATTCGGGCAAACAGGATTTTATCCCTGTGGGCACGGGACCGTTCAGATATGTCAGCGCGAACGGAGCAACGTATCTTGAGGCATTTGAGCAGCATCATGACGGCAGAGCGCAGCTGGACAGGGTGAATATAGAATTTTTGACGGATCTGGGCAAATACCGTTCGCTGTTCAATGCAAATGAGCTTGATATGGCGGACTCGGAGATGCTTGATATGTCAACATTTATGCCAAAAAGCAATTCCAACGTCACTGATTATACGTCAAACACAATGGTTTTTGCGGGCTTTAACACGTCAAATCCAAAGCTTTCGGGCGCTCTTACAAGGCAGGCGATTTCGCTGCTTACGGACAGGGACGAAATAGTGACAAATATATATTATTCGCGCGCCGTTGCGTCTGATTATGCGATAAATCCGCAGTCGTGGCTGAGCTTTGAAACGAGAACCAAGCTTCGCGCGGATACGTGGTCTGCGGCACAGCTTTTCGCGCAGGACGGCTGGACTGCCGATTCAAGAGGAATATACTATAAGCAGATAGGCGGGAAGCTGACGTATCTTACTGTTTCCATTCTTGTAAATTCAGACAGCGGACAAAGGGTTGCCGTTGCGGAGCAGCTTGCACAGTGGCTTAACGGAAACGGCATAATAGCTAAGGTAAACGCCTGCGATTACAAGCAGTTTAACGCAATGATTGCAGCGGATAATTATGAGATGTTTGTCGGAGAAACAGAGCTTCTGCCCAATAACGATATGACAGGCTTGGCAGGCTCGGCGGGAAACTATTTCAATTATGCCGACAGTGAAACGGACACGCTTCTGTGGCAGCTGGGAACGGTTCAGCTTGAGAGTGATGTGCAGTCTGTGTCAAACCGTCTTTATGAGCGTATTCACACCGAAACCCCGTTTGCCCCGATATGCTTTCTGAAAAAGAGTCTTGTAACGGGCGCAAAGATAAAGAGCGGCTTCAACCCCTCGATACAGGGCTTTGTTCGGGAGACGGAAAAATGGACAGTAAAATAATTAAGGAAGAATAAAGATTTATGACAGTTATAGTAGTGGGCGCGGGAGCTGCGGGGCTTATTGCCGCCGGCACTGCCGCAAAAACAGCCGATAAGGTGGTTCTTATAGAAAAAAACGATGCGGTCGGAAAAAAGGTTCGTATTACAGGCAAGGGCAGGTGCAATATCACGAACGCGTGTGATACGGAGGATATGATTGAGATGTATCCGGTGAACGGCAGATTTCTCTATTCGGCTCTTTATACGTTTACAAACGATGATATAGTAAGCCTTCTCGAGGACTACGGCGTAAAGACTAAGGTGGAGCGTGGGAACAGGGTGTTCCCTGTGAGTGATGACGCGAGGGATGTTGTAAAAGCTCTCAGAAAATATGCCCTGCAAGAGAATGTCAGGCTTGTAAGGGCGGAGGTCAGGTCGGTGCTTATCGAAAACGGTGAAGTAAAGGGCGTAAACACCTCGTCGGGAAGAATTATGGGTGAAAGGGTAATTCTGTGTACCGGCGGCGCTTCATACCCCCGAACCGGCTCTGACGGATCGGGCTACAGGCTTGCAAAAGCGGTGGGACACACGATTATAAAGCCCGTTCCGTCACTTGTGCCGCTTGTGACGGAAGAAAAATGGGTTAAGGATGTGATGGGGCTTTCGCTGCGCAATGCGGAGGTTACGGCATATAAGGCGGACGGGAAGAAGATAAGCAGCGGCAGGGGCGAGATGCTCTTTACTCATTTCGGTGTATCGGGGCCTCTTATACTTTCTCTTTCGGCGCATATTAAAAATTTTAAAGAGGAAGGCTGCACGATAAAAATCGATCTCAAGCCGGCTCTGTCCGAGCAGCAGCTTGATGCGAGAATACTGCGTGATTTTGAACAACAGAAAAACAAGCATATAATAAACGCCCTGGACGCGCTGCTGCCCAAAAAGCTTATACCCGTTGTAATCGGGCTTTCCGGGCTTGAGGCGCACAAGAGCGTAAACGAAATAACGAAGCAGGAGAGAAGAAGGCTGGGAGAGACGATAAAGGGGCTTAGTCTGCATATAACGGGCTTCAGACCGATAGAGGAGGCAATAGTGACCTCCGGAGGCGTAAAGACGAGTGAAATCAACTCGTCCACAATGGAGTCTAAAAAGGTGAAGGGGCTGTATTTTGCGGGCGAGCTTATAGATGTTGACGGTTATACCGGCGGGTTTAATCTTCAGGCGGCGTGGTCAACGGGCTATCTTGCCGGAATGAACGCAGGCGGCTGACAGACAGTATAAAAGGAGAATGGCAGTATGGAAGCAAATATTGAATACGGAAGCAGAGCGGTGAGCAAGGCGGCGGTGAGCATGGCAATGAGCGATTCGCGCGGTGATGAGGCGGCTATCAAGTCTGACCTTATAAAGCATGGAATTAAGGCGGCGGCAGTGGATTTCGGAGGCGATTTTCTAAATGCTGTTCCGAAGCTTCTTGAACGCACGGTAGTTGCGGCAAAGCGTGAAGGAGTTATCGGGAGCAGTCATGCGGAGGAGGGCGCCGTAGCCGGAGCCGCGCATGAAGCGATACAGCAGATACAGACAAAATGCGCCGGGCTTAATCTTGGCGGAAAGATCGGCATAGCCTGCAACGGAACACATCTTTCGGTGTGTATGTTCTTTGCACTGGGCTTGCTGAATCTGAATGATATTGTTATCGGATTGGGACACAGGGCAGTTTAAGGAGGAGAGCAGCATGGCGGTAAGAGCTATACGCGGAGCAACAACAATAGAAGAAAATACGGCGGAGTGCATAACGCGCGCGTCCGTTGAAATGATAGATAAGATAATAAAGAAAAATAATCTTTCGGCAGATGATATGATAGACATTCTCTTTACCGTTACGCCGGACATTACGGCAATGTTCCCGGCGGCGGCCGTTCGGAAGATGGGAATAACGGATGTTCCGCTTCTGGATATGGCAGCGCCGGATATTGACGGCGCGCTTAAAATGTGTATAAGGGTAATGGTGCATATAAACACCGATATGGGAAATGACCGGATGAGGCATGTATACCTTAACGGAGCGAGGAAGCTGCGTCCGGATATTGCGGAAAAGAGCAGGATTTCGGTTGCCGTAGACGGGCCGGCGGGAGCGGGAAAAAGCTCGGTTGCCAGAGCGGCGGCACAGAGACTGGGCTATGTGTACATAGATACGGGAGCTATGTACAGAACCGTTGCGGTATACGCGCTTGAAAACGGGATAGATATAAAGGCGGAGCCGGAAAAGCTCGTTTCACAGCTTGATAAAATAAAAATTGATATAAAATATGAGGACGGAGTGCAGAGGATGTACCTTAACGGCGCTGATGTTACCGGCAGAATACGCCAAAGCGATGCGTCAATGGGAGCCTCCGCCGTGGCTGCAATCGCAGATGTCAGAACGCGTCTTGTCGCAATGCAGCGTGAGATGGCGGGGGACGGCGGAGTGCTGATGGACGGCAGGGATATAGCGACGGCTGTTCTGCCGAACGCAGAGCTTAAAATCTATCTTACGGCATCCGTTGAGGAGCGGGCAATGCGCCGCTACAGGGAGTATGCCGAAAAAGGCGCAGAATGCGATTATGAGACGATTAAGGCTGATGTTATAAAAAGAGACTATGACGATATGAACCGCGCCGTATCACCCTTAAGAAGAGCGGAGGACGCGGTGCTGCTTGACTCGTCCGCGCTGACCTTTGAGGAAACTGTGGATAAAATACTTGAGATGGTTAAGGAAGCGGAGCAGAGATAAAATATAGTATAAAAAGGAGATATATGATGGATTTGTATAAATTCGGCAGGGCGGTTACGGGCGCGCTTTTTCATGTGATGTTCAGATTCGGAAAAACGGGTGTTGAAAACATTCCGGAGCAGGGACCGGTCATCCTTGCAGTCAACCACAGCAGCAATCTCGATCCGATAGCCGTGGGAATAACCTGCCCGAGAAAAGTTCGGTTTATGGCAAAGGCGGAGCTGTTTGAGAATAAGCTGTTCGGGCGGCTCATATCAAACCTCGGGGCATTTGCGGTGCACCGCGGCAGGGGCGATATAGGCGCGATAAAGGCGGCGTTCGGTATTTTTAAGGATAACGGCGTTCTGCTGATTTTCCCTGAGGGCGGCAGAGTTACAAAAAAACATCCCAACAGGCGCGCAAAGCCCGGAGTTATCATGATGGCGCAGAGGGCGCAGGTTCCGGTTATACCGGTTCTCATAGACGGCAGGTACAGGTGGATGGGTAAAATAACCGTCCGCTACGGCAAGCCGGTTACCTATGAGGAGTATGCCGAGCAAAAGCTGACCGGAGAGCAGATGCAGGAGCTTGCCGATGAGCTGCTTGAGAGGATATATGCTCAGGGTGAGAAGAAAAATATTAGCGGAGGTAAAGCGTAATGCCGGTTAAAATTGCTGAAACCGCAGGCTTCTGCTTCGGAGTCAGGCGGGCTGTTGACGGAGTGTATAAGGCGCTTGAGGCGGGCGAGAAAATAGCTACTCTGGGCGATATAATTCATAACAGCCAGGTTATAGACGATCTTAAAAGCAAGGGAGTATATTCCTTTGAGCGTGTGGAGGATATATCGGAGGATTATAAAATTGTTATCAGGGCGCACGGTGTAGGCAAGGATGTTTACGAGAAAATAGGCGGCAGGGAGTATACCGATCTAACCTGCCCGTTTGTGGAAAAGATTCACAGAATCGTGGAAAAGTATTATAATGAGGGTTATAAAATTGTGATCGTGGGTGACAGGAATCATCCTGAGGTAATAGGCATAAACGGCTGGTGTAATTACGAAGCGGAGATAATTGACAGCGAAACACGTGAATTTAACACAAATTTTACCAAAAAACCACTTTGCGTTGTAGCACAAACAACAATCAAAAAAAATAATTTTGTGCAAATCGTACAAATTTTAAAAAACACTTGCAAAAGTACCATAGAATTTGATACAATATGTAGTGCAAC
>JAQXTR010000003.1 GCA_029219585.1 Clostridiales bacterium | reverse complement strand
CTCCGGTTGCTCCTCAGCATTGCCGTACCCTGTCAAGCGGTAAAAGCCAATAGTTATTATTGACAGATTATATTAAGCTTATACCTGTAATTTTCGCCTTGTCGAGTGTTGTCAGATATTGCTTACACAACTTTTTCCGCACCCCCATGTACTGCAATTATAGAATAAAAGTCCGATTTATATCAAACAGTAAATTTATAATATTTACTATTTGATACTAAATTGTTGATTGTTGTTTTAAGACATTTTCTAATAAATAAATGTCCATAGATTTCTACCTTTGCATTGGGGACATATTTTTGCCCTATTATCTTTGTTTGAACGTATAAGTGCAACGACACTTATGTATATAATACCGGGCATTACTCCGATAAAAAGGAGAATAATTCCTATTATAATATCCATAGTTCTTAGCACAGGCTCTAATTTCCATTCACCTATATAACCACAGCAAGTACATTTTGGGACTTTGTGCTGAGATTCCACAGGAGAACCCGGTGTCTTAAAATTATTGAGTTGATTTCCGCAATTACTGCATACGTTTGTGTTATCAAAGAGTTCCTGACCGCATTTGTTACAAAACATATGTATACCTCCTTATTAATCTAAAATCTTCAACTTATATGATTTGTATTGTGATATATAAGATGAGGAATATTCATTATATGAACACTTAGAATCATCGGCATCTGCTTCGTAAACACAGTATTTACTGCCATTTTTGCCAATATACATCATTACATGACCATTTTTAAGGAATAAATCACCGGGTTTCATAGATCCAATACTAATCTGCTGATACTGTTTACTTGACAACATGGATTTTGTTGATTCATATGTTACGTTTAAACCAGCTGCCTTATATGCACTATATACAAAATAACTACAATCAATTCCATGAGCGGTTGTTTTTTTGCCGTGGCTATAAAATTTACACTCCATAAAAGAATTCGTCATTTTACCGCTTGAAACGAGTGTTTTCCACTTATTATAGTCATATGAATGATCTGCCATGGAGTATGGTATTCCTTTATAGGTTCTTCCTTTTATAAATTTTTGTGAACGATAACCTGTAACATCCGTTACATAATTATATTGACCGCCAGACGAACACCATGTATAAAAATCACAAGGTGCTGTCCATGTAATTTCAACCATTTGTTTTGCATTTTCGATAATCTGATTTCTTTTTCCTGTTACGTTAGAAGATCCAGAAGCAGGAATCAATTTCCACTTTTGAGCAGAAGTTCCGTTAAAGGAATATACCTGAATGTTGGTACCCATATTTGTGTAACCGCCTGAAACATCAAGGTAATTTCCTAAGCCGGATTTAATGTAATAATAACCGTTTCCGGCAGACTCAAAGCTCCACTTCTGAGCTGCTGTTCCGTTTGAATCCCACTGCTGAACATTGGCTCCCGAGTTCCTTGAAGCATCTTTAACATCAAGAACCTTGTTTGAGTTAACAGCTGTCAAAGTATAATATGAACCGGACCTCGTTATTTTAAATTTCTGAGCATTTGATCCATTGGATTCCCATAATTGAACATTTGCGCCGGCATGGGAATCACCGTTTGCAATATCAAGAACTCTGTTGCTTGAAAGGGCTGACTGTATCGTATATATTCCATCTGTTATTTGAGAAACGGGAACCAACTTCCACTTTTGAGCAGATGTTCCGTTAAATGAATATACCTGAATGTTGGTACCCATATTTGTGTAACCGCCTGAAACATCAAGGTAATTTCCTAAACCGGATTTAATGTAGTAATAATCGTTTCCGGCAGACTCAAAGCTCCACTTCTGAGCTGCTGTTCCGTTTGAATCCCACTGCTGAACATTGGCTCCCGAGTTCCTTGAGCCATCTTTAACATCAAGAACCTTATTTGAGTTTACTGCTGTCAAGGTATAACCTGAACCGGACTTTGTTATTTTAAACTTCTGTGAATTTGTTCCATTTGATTCCCATAACTGCACATTTGCGCCGGCATGGGAATCACCGTTTGCAATGTCAAGAACTCTGTTGCTTGAAAGGGCTGACTGTATCGTATATATTCCCTCTGTTATTGTTGTTGTAGTTGGGATTGGAGATGTATGACGACATTTAATCCATCCGAGCTTATAGCCTCCTGATACCGGATATAATACCTGGTCATAGCCTCCGCTGCAATCTACAGTAGTAACTGCATCATTTTTTGAGATGTAACCGTATGAAGTTCCTCCGCCTTTCCTTCTATAGGTTGTTATTTGAGACGGTGATGTCCAGTTTTCGTTTTTGCTTCCTGAGGTGATTACGCTTAATTTTATCCAGCCTGATTTAGAACCGCGAGATACAGGGTATGTACAATATGCCCATGAGCCATTTATTTCGGATATTTTTAATTCATCACTGGCATATATAGTGCCCTTCTTGCCTGAACTTGTACTTGCATTGTTATATACAGGAGTGTTATTTCCTGTTGATATAGTATAGCATTTTAATATTTTTGAACGGCTTATTTTTGATGCCCATCCCAGCCATTCTATAGCTGCAAAGATGTCTGAATTTTCTTCACTGGCATCTAATGTGTAGCTGTTCTCATTTTCATCATAATCTGAGAATACTCCGTATTCTGAAATGTTGTTTTCCGATGCATTATATTCATCAATAACTTCTATTCCATCAGATGACAATTCATAATTGTTGTTTAAGACTTCGGAATCATCATTACATGAATCATCTGGAATAATATCGCTGTTGGAGTTTTGTTCTGCATTTTCGGGGATATTGTTTTCACATTCAACTGGTGAGCTGTTATCGAGCAAGTCATAGCTTCCATCGGGCAGCTGAATGAGTTCGGTTGATATTTCGTATGAAGAATCATTAAATTCTTTGGTGAGTGAATCTCCGGCGAATGCAGATATGCTACTTGATGCGATGCTTAGTATTAGACATAAACTAAAAAGCTGTTTATTTATTCTTTTCATTGTTCCAACCTTCCTTCGTATTTGTGATGTAAATCTCATATGCAAATATTTTCTGTGCTACAGCTAACTATATACACTTGAATAAGTTCCATGTATTCAAATCAGAACTTATTCAAGTGTCCGATTGCATTCAGTACATTACTGATATTATAAATTACTTAATGCAATCCATATAACCGTATTTGTAACTGAGAACATCTTATAGTCTGTTCTCACTAGAAGTGTTTATATATTCGCTGACTGACTGATCATATATGTCAGTGTTGATATCAAATGTAATAGTAGGCTCGCTTTCTCCAGCATAATATACAGAAATTAGATCGCCGTCAAAAACAAGATTTACTCCTATGGTGCTACTTGTATAACTGTCCATTCCTATTCCTTCTGCAGTATTGTTGACAATAGTTGTCTCAAAAGGACCTATGTAATGTACTCGTCGTGCGCTAAGAGTATCATAGTAATAACGCACGGAGTTTCCATCTATTCTTTCGATAGTTAAAATGCAAAGTGTTTCATTGCGCATATCACCGATATTAAGCCTTTTATAGTAAACTCCGACATATTTGTTCGTGTTCGTGTCATCAGAACTATTTATAGAATCGTCTACAGGAGTATCTACAGAAGTATCTACAGAAGTATCGTTTTCGTTATAAACATTATCGGTATTGATATTGTCAGATGTAACGTAAACACTTCTTGAAGCATTGTCCCACTCAATATAAAGGCCGACCATTTCACAGAATGCTCTTATAGGTACATAAAACACATCATTATACTGTAACGTAGCAGGAACATCAAGAGAATATGACGAATTATTGTATTCCTCGGTTGTAC
>JAQXTR010000002.1 GCA_029219585.1 Clostridiales bacterium | reverse complement strand
CTTTAGCTCCGCTTTGTCTGCTGCATGTGCTGCGATTATATCATCGTCTGCTGCTTTGAGCGCTGCTACATCATCATTGAGCTTGTCTGATAATGATTCATGCAGCCGTTTTGCGTATCTGGCTGCCCAATTTTTCTCAAGCTCTTTTTCGGAAAAGCCCGAATTGTTAAATAATATTGTTGACATTTTACTGTACCTCCTTATTGACCTGCCGGCAGAGCCTGCTGACCGAGTACTCCGGAGAGCAGCTTATCATACGCCGACAGCTTAATGTTTGCTATTGCCTGGTTCAGCTGCGTCGTCTGCTCCGGGGTTCCCGTTATTGGTGTGCCGTCCGGATTTACCGAGTTAAGTGCCGATGCAAGAGCAGAGCTGACTATATTGTTTTGTAAAACCTGACCGTTTTCTGCGCCTTTCATTGCCATTGTATACTTCAGCTCGCTGTCCCACGGACCAAGAGAGTATCCGCCTGTCCATTCACCTGTGACGGGGTCTGTTTCGCGGAAATTTTTAAGCCCGGGCAGCCACGTTTCATCCTCAGGCAAAAATTTTCCAAGAGTTGATGCCGATTTTGTTCCGTTATCAAACGCTGTCGCAGCATTGGCAAGCTGCGCCGCTCTCAATGCTTCATAGGCGTTGCTGTCGGCATATTTGGCGGATGCGGCTCTGCTTGTGTTGTCATACGTGTAACCCTCGTTCAAAAGCCGCTGGTATTCGTTCGCAAGCTCATCCTTTTGCCGCTGCCAGTTGTCAAGCCTGTCCTGACGGCTTCTGTTATAGGTGTCTGTGTTCTGCGTATATGCACGGCTGTAATAATCGTTCGCCACCGCTCTTGTATCCTCAAGATTGTCACGCAGCCTTGAGGTTTCGCCTAAGTAGCGCTCATAGGCTCTGTCCATAAAGTCCATTTGGTCCGCTTCAAGCGATTCTATGTACCTGTTCTGTGCCGCAAGCGCTTCGGATAGGACTGCGCCGCTTGCTCCGTATGCAGATGTATTATTATCATTCAACACCTTTCTGTATGCTTCCTCCGCAAGCCGCATTTGCTGATTTTTGTACGCCCGGAATGCCTCATCCTCTTCAGGTGACCACGAAAAGCCCTCCCGGTTTGTCAATCTGCTGAGCGCTTCGTCCACTTTGCCGCCGTAACGCTCCTCATACTGCTCATTTACTCCCTTCGGAGTACTGTAACCGTTATTGGCTTTATACGCCTCTGCTGCCGCGTCAAGCTGCGATTTCGGGATATATGCTATGCCGTCTGATACATACGCGGGCTTTATTATGCTTCCTCCTATATGTACAGTTCCGTTTTCTGTATCGTACTTTACATTAGCGCCTATTCCCAGCCCTGCGATATAATCCGCCGCTGCATACAGCTTATCCCCTGTCGCAGCATATGCACCGTTTACCGCACGGTTTATGTCGTTCTCGGTCGCATATGTCGTACCGTCTATGTTAAACTGCGGCTTCAGCTGATTGTTGCCGTCTACCTGTACCATGCCGCTTTTTTCGTCATAGCCTATTCTGCTGTTATTGATATTGCGGTCGGTAATCGCCTGACGCGCAGGAATATAACCGTTATTCGTAATATAGTTATACGCGCCCTTGATTATAGCGTCGTCTGCGGCATATGATGAGCCGTTTTCGTCTATACCGTCGGCTTTTACTATGTTCTGACCGTTATAGGTTACAAACCCGCTGTTGTTGTCATAGCCTATTTTGTCATTCTCAAAGCCTATTCCGGTCAGCCTGTTCCTTATTCCGGACATCGGTGACTGCTGCGCCGATGTTCCGCCCGATGACTGCAGCACATTCGGCGTTGCCTGCGTTTTCGGTGCTGCAGTATATTTTACAGTGCCTGCCCCGCTCGTGACTGTCGGTGACTTCGCAACCTCTGACCTCCACTTGTTTAGATTGTTTTCTGTCGCTATTTCCGGCATTTTGTTCTGTTCTCCTTTCTGTTACTCTTTTTTTACTTTCAATTCCGTGTTGACAGCGGGTCAAACCTCTCCGGCTCACGCTTTTTCAAAATTATTGGTTTAATCGGGTTTGCCATAAAAAAATACCGCATTGCATCATAATCATGATCTTCAAGAGATGTATCTACATCCTCTGTATTAACGGTGCTGTATACCAAATTCGGGAGTGTTCTTATGAATGCTTTACATGTATTAAATACATACATCATCGGTCTGCCGGCTTCATCCATCGCCATCCTGTAATGACACTGCATTTTGCCGCTTAACCTGTCATTCTTCCCTTTTTCAAAGTATACTCCTTCCTCCTCAAACATTGTTATGATTGTTCCGTCTCTGCCTCGGCTTGCGTCCCAGATTGCAGGATCGGCTATACCTCGTATTTCGTGTCCCTGTTCGCACTGGTTTTCTATATCCTTTATCTCCCTTGCTATCCTGCGCGGCTCCCATTTTAAGCCTGTATTTGCTGTCTCGGTGCAGCCGTACAACTGACGGTACAGATACGCCCGTCCGTCATAGTCGATTGCCCACCACTGAACAGCAAACGGTTTTGAGTAACCAAAGTCAAAGGTTCGGTATCTCGGCCAGCTGTCGGGTATTCGGAACGGCTCTATAACATGAGTGTTAAGATGTGTTTCATACCCCTCCGGGTTGTTCTTCCACTCGGTAAATACCTGCCCTTCATAGCTGTCCCAGTCTCCGTACAAAAGAGCCTTTCTTTTCGCCTCCGGAAGCAAGCCCAAGCTTGCAACATATCCCGGGTCGTTTTTGAGCAGCGCTTCATTATCAAAGACGTTAGACGGTATAAATATCCTTGTACGTTCTATTTCAATCTCTCGTCCTCCGCTGTCGCGTATTTTACTCTTTATTCTCTGAGTTGTATTTGGCGGCACAGGTGTTATAAACCGCTGCTTTACCCATCCATGCCCGATTCCTCCCGGATTTGCTGTGGCGCGTATATATACCCTGAGTCCTTCTCCGTCGGCTCGGTTTCGGGATATAAGATACTCGTATTCCTCCTGTGTGAAATGCGTCAGCTCGTCAAAGGCTATGAAGCTGTAGGATAAGCCCTGATATTGCAGATAACTCATGCTGTTTGGCATAGAGCCGAAATAAATCTTTGCTCCGCTCGGAAATCTCCAATAATGCTCAGAGCCGTTATACACTGCCTTGGGATATGCCGCACTGTATATGCGCATGGACTTGATTATCAGCTCCCGGCACTGCGGGAAGGTCTTACGGAATATGATTGCACGGTAATTGGGGTTATCGACCTGGCGCAGGGCCTCGGCAACGATAGCGTCCGACTTCCCCCCGCCCGCCGCGCCGCCGTAAAGCGCTTCATATTCCGGTCGGCTCATAAATTCGACCTGTTTGGGCTGGGGACTCCAAACGACAGCACAGCTGTCTTTGGTCCGTTTGTGCTCTGCACAAACGGAAGCGGGACTCCAAACGACAGCGCGGCTCAAGTTATGTTCGCTCCTTTGATATTCAGACTTCCGCTTTTTGTCATCTCTATATATGCCGTTCCTCCTTCATTCTCAAGTCTTACGACTGCTCCGGTTATTTTAATTGTTCCCCCGGTTATTACGAGTGTTTCACCGTCATATTCCATGCTTCCGCCTTTTATATTGTTTGATACGGGGTCTATGCCGCCTTTTAGCTTTGACGCGCTTACGGACGATATATTCGCGTCATCAAGATTGTTTAATACCCTATTTAGTGCCGACACAAGCTTTTCACACCATGCATATATCATAGGTATGTCACGGGTATATCTCCCGGTTGTTCGCGGCGGCTTTTCCTGGTTGTATAACATTTGACTCCTCCTTCCGTTTAATAGTCAAAATCAAATTCATTATTGTCTGTGACGCTATACTCTATATCCTCTGCCGGTTTTGTCACCGTACCTCGCGTTGTACCGCTAAAATCCTTTATGGTTCGTCCTCCGTTGGCTTTTTGTACCTCTATTTCGTAAAATACTACATTCCCGCAGCCTTCAATTTTATATTGGTAGCTGCTGCCCATATGCGTCCTTACGCTGCTGCGAAATACATTTATGCCAGGCCTGGAAAATGATTCGTGACACTGCCATTCTCCGTCGTCTATTCTTGTACATACAATAAAATATGCTCCCTTTTCCACGTATGCGCGTATCCATAGTTCATTTACCGACTTATTGTCAAGGGTATTATCATACGTCTTTGCTGATACTATTTTCCATTTTACGCCGTCAGCATCGTCTTGTGCTCTGCTGCCGCTTGGAGTGTCCGCTTCCGTTCGGTAAATCTTATTGCCGCTTACGAGATAAAACTCACCCAGAAACGTAAACATATCAGTTACTTTTATGCCGTCCTGACGGTGCCATAAGCCGTATCGCGTGTCATACGTTAAAAGCTCGTGTTCGCCGTTTTGCTTCTGTGCGCACACATAATATATATTGCCGTCAAATCCGCCAACGGCGTGCTTATACTTGGTTTTGAGCCGTGTCGATATACATGACGGGGCATTGCCGTTGTATATATAAAAGCCCTTGTAGGATAAAAATATCACTCCTCTCGGCGTAACCGTTACAGACTTAGGCGCTATACAGCCGATTCCGTTTATTATCTCTGTGCCGTAATTGGCGGCATTATCTCCGTATATTACCGTTATGCTGCTTTCCTTGAACGCAAGAAGATAACTTCCGTATTCGCATATTCCGGTAAATACTCCCGACTTATCGGATTCGATTCTTGCGGCATATTTTGAGATAATATCGGATGACGAAAAAGAAAATATGTCGTCTGAGGCTGAAGCGTAAATCGTGTTGCCGCTTGGCACCGTACCCCACAATCTATTATGATGAGCCGCGATATGGTTAAAGGTTCTGCGCTTTTTTGAAAGTCTTACTCCGGAACAATAGTGG
>JAQXTR010000001.1 GCA_029219585.1 Clostridiales bacterium | reverse complement strand
AATATTCCTTATGAGAAGAAGATAAGCTTTTATTTTTCCGACTATGAAGAGGGTGTAAAAATAGGAAAAGAAATCGGCATAAAGGTTTTTTGTGGCGTTGAATTGTCGTATTATGGAACCGATTTCCTGATTTACGGTCTTGACAAGGCTTGGTATCTTAAAAATCCTCAGATTATGGAGATGGAAAAAGCAGAGGAACTCAGGTTTATGATGGAGAGCGGTGCACTTGTTATTCAGGCTCATCCGTATCGTGAGGCTCCCTATATCGACCACATCCGGCTGTTTCCGAGATGTGTTCACGGAGTTGAGGTGATTAACGGATGCGGAACAGATTTTGAAAACCACATGGCAAAACTGTATGCCGAAAATTATGGTCTGATAGAAAGTGCGGGAAGCGACAACCATAAAGCCGGAAACCAAAAACAACTTGCGGGTTTATGCTGTGACGAACCCATTTCTTACGAGCATGATTTTATAAACAGAATGAAAAACGGTCAAATGAAACTGTTTTCTTTTTGCATAGATGAGAAAAATTAAGCTGTTATTAAAATTCTACATCATATGCCGAGAGAACAACTACCGCAATATCATTTAAGGATGAGTAACCACGAAAACTCCATAGGTTAAAGCACGTCAATAGTCTCATGGTGAGAAAAATAGAGGAAAACGAATACAAGATTATTCAAAGTGATAAAAGATTGCATGGCAAACAAGCCTTCTCAAAAATCAATTTTTGGAAAGGTCTGAGATGCATTTAATATCTTAGCAGCACTTAAACAGCGATTCGAGGTTAAGCGTGTTATGCCGGGTTAAATATTTTATCTGTGCATCGAGGTGAATATTGAAAGCGGCAATCATAGTGAAAAATGAAATACGTTTTTTCGTTTTATGATTCTTTTCAACGCCGTAATGATTCAATATTCGGTGATTCACACGTTCTGCGCAGGTACGCTGTTTGAATTTATCCTTCCATTGAGTTGTACCGCGCGGAATACGTGTAAATAACCGTAAATCCCATTCCGGTTTGACATATACGGTTCTGCCGTAACCGGATGGGGAGCACTCGGATTTATGAGGACATGAATCGATCTTGCCTCAGGCAAGAGGGCAACGGTATTTGATGCGGCATCTGTCTTTGCTAAAGCCCCAATTAACCATCGGTTTATTACACTGACCAATGGGCGCTCCGTTTTCGTTAACCGATAAAGACGCAGGATATTTAAAGTTATCTTTGTTTGTCTTGTTTAAAGAGATAACGGCATTAATATCCCACTTGTTAAGGAGCTTGTAAGTAGCGTAATTATCAGAAGCAGCATCCGATAAAAAGGCGTTAACTTTTAAATTGGGATACAGCTCGCGAAATTCTTGCAAAGCAACCACAGCAGAAACACTATCGTTTCTTCTCGCGTCAACGATTCTATTATTATGACACGCTGCGTAAGGAGCGAGGACGGCAGACTGATTATAAGAATGTATAACACCTTGAATCAAGCGGCACAAACAGATATAGTTTCCGCAGATAAGCGCAGCCATATAGAATTTGCGCCGTTTGAAATAAAGACATGCTATCTATAAAAGAGAGGTAAGCAGAATTATGATGAGAAAATATGAAAACCTGAATTTTATAAATGAGAACACAATCCCGCCCAGAGCGCACTACATACCTTATGAAAGTCTTGAAAAGGCTCTTGCCGGTAACAAAGAGCAATCCGGATTTTACAGATTATTAAACGGGAGAAAGGCAAGATAATGGATAACAAACTTATATTTTTAAAGCCCATATTTAAGGAAAGAATATGGGGAGGTAACAGGCTGAGAACTGATTTCGGATATGATATACCGGATGAATGTACGGGCGAATGCTGGGCAATAGGCGCACATCCAAACGGTGACTGTATTATAGAGTCGGAGCCGTATAAGGGAAAACGTTTAAGCGAGCTGTGGAAGGAACACAGAGAGCTGTTCGGAAATGCAGCGGGTGATAATTTCCCGCTTCTTATAAAAATTATAGACGCAAAGCAGGATTTGAGCATACAGGTGCATCCCGATGATGAATATGCTCGCATACATGAAAACGGCGCACTCGGCAAGACGGAGTGCTGGTATGTACTGGATTGCGACAAGGATGCGTCAATAGTTATAGGTCATAACGCAAGGAACAGGGAAGAACTGAAAGATATGATCACCAATGGGCGCTGGAATGAATTTATCCGTGAAATACCTGTGCATAAAGGTGATTTCTTTCAGATAGAGCCGGGTTGTCTGCACGCTATTAAGGGCGGTACGCTTATATTGGAAACGCAGCAGAACAGCGATATTACATATAGGGTTTATGATTATGACCGTCTGCAGAACGGCAAGCCGCGGGAGCTTCATATAAAACAGAGCATAGA